>JBOFJV010000182.1:0-6855 GCA_051657005.1 Legionella sp.
GCGGTTTAGTAAATCAAATGGAATCACAGAAGGGTTTCATCGTAAAATGAAACTCATTCAGCGAAGAGCTTATGGTTTTAGAAAATTTGAAAATTACAGAGTGCGTGTTAAGGTGCTCTGTGGGTGATTAGAGCTGCCCCTTAAATGGGAAAGAGCCAATTTTTCCCTACTTTTTTAGGATATTCTTCAGTCACATATTGGACAATTTGACATGCTTCATCATAATCACCTTGTCTTAGAGCATCGATGAATTTTTGTGCCTTACTCATAATTTACTCATAATGGTTCATTAGGTTCATTATGAGGAGGGTGCGGTTAAGAAATGCTGACTCCAGCATGAATAATTGGAATAGTCATCCCCATCAAATTGTAATAACTCATTAATTCCTTGAGTTATAAGGGCGATTCCAAAAATTCATTGAGCATTAAGATTAGCATAATAAGAAAAAATACCCCCTATCCTCGAACAAACAGCAAACAATAACCCTTTTTAAACGAGTTAAAGACCATGCGTGATGGCATCCATTTACGATACCGTCCCGTCCATGGGGCAAGTCTTTTGATAAGGTAGATTACCGAAGTAATATGCCCATAAAAACAACAAAATAATCCAAAAAAAACGCTTACTCGTAAAAAATAATCGTCATTGTTTATTTTTATATTCAGTAGAATCTATAATGGATCATGGTGTCACAATATGGGGCAACTACTATGGACGGTAAAATTGAAATATACCATTTCACACTGGCAATGTTTGGGACGCTCACTGACTTTAACCCTGAATTAAAACACACTGCAAAACCTGCTCCCTATCTAAAGGGAGCCAAAGTAAAAGACACCCCTAAAGGAGAAACATTAAGTATCGTTTCTTCTTTGATTAAAACAAAGATCCCGGCGACATCGACAAAAGTAGATGTAAAAAATCGCTATCCCTATTCGGCTGATGAAGTTACTGTAGTAAATGGACCAACAACCTCTGCTTCCGATATAGGAGAGAAAATTGCTCTGGGTCTGGCCGCAGTATTAAAAGCAATAGCGCGTTGACAAACACTAATCAACATGATTTCGCACAGCCGCGGAACCGTTGCCTCCATTTTGATAACTCATGAATTAGAAGCGATACAAAAACTGAGTACATTATGTGTTACTGTTGAGGAGCTTTTAAAGCAGTTGGCGGAACAACAAGCCCAAAGACACAAAGGTACGACAACGAATAATACGCCAGATATTATAGAAGTCCTAAAAACCCAAATTAATTTAATACCCAAAGAAGAGCAGGAACAATGGTTTAATCAGCGAAAAACCAATCTTCCTAACGCATCGATAAACCTTTTTGGTATCGATCCTGTTCCTGGAGATTGTTTTCCAATGACCTGGTATGACCCACGTTATTTTAGCCTGCCCGAAATTATAAAAAATGCAGAAATGATTTATTTTGCCAACGAACGTTACGATTGGGGATTTACACCAATTTACCCTGAAGTAGTTTCTAAAGAAAAACAAAATCTCGTTCGCTACTCCATGCCTGGGCATCACGGTACGGTCTCGAGTGGAAATAATGGCTCCCAACAAGGAATCATCGTTTCCCCTGATAACTATAAAACCACTCATGTTCAAAAAATCATGTTCTATAAGATACTTAATTTCTTAAACAAGTACTCTGTAGCATTTAATGATGGTGCACAAATCTTTCATCAGTACAGCGCTTTAGGCAGAAAATATTTGGGAAGTGCTCTTGCAACACCATCCATTAATGTTGCAGAACTCGATTTTCCTACCATTTTACGAGAGCTTTATGCCGTCATTGCCAAGAATCAAATAGCTTATGAAGCCTATAATGCAACCTATTACTCCTACATGTGGCTTACGAAACAACGTAGAATTTTGCTTAAAGGACAAATTTATGGCCTATTCAATGACATCTTTACAACATACCCATGCTATGTGAATGAAGAGCATGCTTTATTAATGCAAGCACATTTTTTAAAATTTTTGGCCTTGATACCAAAAGAAAAAACGCGCCTGAGCTGGTTGAGACCGCAAGCGTAGTCCTTGAAGAAAACATTAAAAAAATCGCCAATAATGAAGCATCCATCTTGGATTCAGAGGTAAATCGCAAAAATGTGTTGGAAACATTTGGCGTAGTAATTCGGCAAATCAGTCAGCAATACTTAACTGAAGATTGGAACTCTATTGAAAAACGAAAAGAAAAAGAGGCCCTTTACAGTGCAATTATTGATATCATCAATAAATTTTCAGAGCTTTCTGCATTAGAAAATGTAACGATTCAACACTTTGTCAAAGAACTTCTTCTCTTAAGTTTCAGCAGCATAAACCATACGGTAGTACTTCGCGCCCATGGCTTGAAAAAGGCATATATGTGTTTGCAGGAATCGATAGATCATCGTTTAATCCATTTTTTTAGTGAATTATTAATGCAATTAAATCGTACGGAAAACAGCCCTGCAGTTATCCTGGATGAAATTATAAATTCTGACGACTATAAAGCATTACCCAATTATCCACTCGCACTAAAAATAACTCATTTTTATACAAAATTAGCTGGCAAAGGTTTAGAAAAATACAGCATCGAGCAACTTACCAAGAGTTATGAAGAGCAATTTGCTCACTCCATTTATGATTTTGCAAAGCTTTATCAGCACATTCAACTCTTTATTCATGATATAGCATCCATACGCAGTATAGTCACCGCAGATAAAATCGAAGTCGACGAACTGGACTTACTCAAGCTGGCTAATGGATTAATCGCAACTGCCGCAGAACGATTTTATAAAGACCGACCATCAACACTTCCCGCCGTTACTGAAACCGATTCATTTATAAAATTGGTAACGCAATATGTTATTGAACATTTCAATACAGATGGTGGCAACAAAGAAAACAATAAAGAATTAGCAAAAGCAAGCGTAGAATCAAGTGGCATTATTTCCAGCGCCCTTTCTTTTTTCTGGAGCCCAACGCCAAAAAGAGTAGTTGACGCTCAAGCCAGCTCTTCGGCTAAGGGAGAAATTTCCTATCAAGGCCCACCCCCTCATCCTTCATAGGTGAACAGCATGATGGAATCGTAGCCCGGGTGCAGCGCAGCGAAACCCGGAGTTATGTGACGTGGTCTAATAGATTTGACCAAGTCAACATCAATAAACCCGGGTTCCGCTGCGCTGCACCCAGGCTACGATGATCTCTTAAGTTTTGACGCCATTAACTGTTCACCTAAGCTAAGATGCTTAGAATCAGTATGTGTCAGTATTGATGCGGCAAAGATCGAGCTCCCGACCTCAAAGATTAGCCATTAAAGGTATAAAATTAGGCAGGTTCGGAGAACCAAGCCCAACGGCATCATTCCAAAATTGGCTTTCTGGGACAATGGTCAACGAAGAATCCCACCCCCAAATATCGGTCGTTTTCCCGTCTTTATCCGTTAGAATAAATGAGGTCGAAAGCGCGTGGGGATAAGTTATTGGATCAGGCGCCGTTGCACCATCCATGACTTTAACGGGTGGCACAATGAGATTGAGTGCACGGTTAAGCAATAAGATCGAATTCATTTGATATAAATAAGGCGCTGATTGCCAAATGCGAGGCTTATTTAATAACGAGCGTGCCTGATTAATTAAAAGGGTTGTCGCATAATATAAAGGACATGCCAAGCTGGTACCACCATCTTGAACAGATGATCCGCTGTTCACGATATTTAAACCCGTACCCGGATCACCGAGCATCGATATATCAGGTACTGCCAGACAAGGTTGGTTCATGCCACTCACGCAAACTGCATTGGATGCATCATTGATATGGCCATAGCCACCTGCATAGAACGTACTAATTGAATTTTGCCACGTTGGTGCCTGATAAAACTGGCTAATTCCACCTGTAGTGCCACTGACAAATCCAGACCTTTTAATATCATAAGTTCCCCAAAAATTTTCAAACGCATAATTGTAGTTTTTATCTACAAATACAGCGGTTGCGCCTACAGCCGTGACGTAGGACGAGCTTGACGGATAGTTCACTGCTTTAGCATAACCTTGATTCTGACATTTTGGCGTCTTTCATTCATGGCCATTACGTGCCCCAGTATACGTGTTATCGCCACAATCACCCGATGAAAACTGCACGCTTATTCCAAATGCAGCAGCCGTTTGTAACGACTGCTCCATTGATGTATTGGGATCAATGCTCGAAGACTCTGGTCCACTCCAACTGTTAGAAATCACGTAGGCATTCGAAAAACCAGCAATGGTGAAATTATTGGAAATTAAATAACCAATAACGTTTTGCAATGCGGTCGCCACCTCCTGACCATTCGCAACAACTAATACGGTGTTATCTCCTGGCGCCAGTGTGTGGGATGATTCAATATCCAAAGCAATTTCGCCGGTATAACCATATTGGCCCGAAGAACCTGGTTTGCATAAGGTAGTATAGGGAGAAGTATCTGGATTAATCATTGCAAAATTTCGAGTTGGTACCGAAGTAAAAAAAGGCTTTATGCCATTGGCACTAAAGTATTGATTGGCATCGCTCAAAATTTGCTGAGGCGGATTAGCACCACATCCATCCACGATGATTCATGTTTGTCCTTTACCATCCAGATGAGTACCATTTACAGGCGGTATGTTATTGAGATTATACGTGTACTGTAACTGCGCGCCTGAAAATCCAGTGGTTGAGGTTGTGGTAGGAATGGCTTTGGGTGTGAGTAAATCGCTAGAAGATTCGTTGCACTGGGTTGATTCATTGTTCGGATAGAAACGTGGAATCGTATTTAACCCAGTAATATCAACCACATATTGGGCAATTTCGGGTTGCAGTGAAGGCCTGCTTGCATTGGCATAAACCGTTTGCTGCTTATAAAGATAATAGTTTAGCTGCGTATGCAACGCATGTTCTATTTGTTGTGCTGTGCCTGTTACTTGCAGGTTGTGGTTGACAAGACGAGCCTCCATACCCTGCTCCTTGAAGTAACGATGGACAGCCTGCTCCACTTCGGGAGTAGGAGCATGTTGTTCTTGAAAAACCTCAGGAGTTAAATAGTGTTGGTAGTTCTAACTGTTGGGATCGTAAATTTCTTCTACTAATTTATCCAATTGTGCTTTGTTTCTTAGTTTTAACCATACATTAAATTGCAATTTTTTGTTGGCTTCGACAGGTTTTATAAAAGTTGCCTGTTTCACTAATGTGTATCCTGGGCTAGGCACGCTTACAAAAGTGTTGGACTTTTCCGCATAGAAATGAGTAACCATGAGACTGAATGGTAATAAAGCCAACGGCAATGATTTAAGCTTTAACATGAATTATCTCCCTATAAACACGTTAGTTTGAACCTAGAAAAAAATACTGTTAATCTTCGTATAGGTTATGAACCCATATAAATCACCAGTCATTAATGAATAGACAAAACCATCTTGTGTTCCCGCTAACAGCGTATTGCCATCAGCACTCACAAAGAAACTGTAGACTGTTTGGTCTAGAAAAGCACTCCAAGGACAGTTTGTGCTTAAATCGTAGCTATATACGTATTCTCGCGGTCCTCTACCGTCGCTATCAGGTGGTACTTGTATTGCTGTCGTATTCACATAAAGGATGTTATTGGCAACAAAAATCTATTGTAAAGCCAGGCCATTAACGCCGCCTGGACCCGCGATTTTGGTCCAATTACTCTGCCCGACATCGGTATAATGAACACTACCCTCTATACCGTCTGCGCTGCTGATATAGAGTTTGCCATTAGTGATGTAAATCCCATTAACCGAGGTTACGGCATTGGGTACTGGTATATCAATCCACGTAGCTCTATCGTCTGTAGAATACTTTAAATGACCATTCATGGTGCTAGCATAAACCGTTGTTTTGGTGTTCGACGTCGTCACAAAAACACTTAATACGGCAGAACCATCGGGTGATGTTTTCTTCGCGCCCAGCCACTATTATTGTTATAACGATAGACATAAGAGTCTGCACTACCTGCATATACATCAGTAGTGTTCGCATAAACACTGTTCACAGCATTGCCCGGTGAAGGGATAGTGCCACTCCATGTCAAACCGTTGTTGGTCGAAGAATACACCTGACCATTCTCTGCCCCAGCATAGATCGTTGCGGCCTGATTAAATGTCACCTCGATGGTATGATTGGCAGTAATGTCATTTAATTTAAACGTTGCGCCACCCCATTGAGATGGATTGCCATCCACAAGCCATTGATAGACTTGATAGCCACTATTCGGTGTCGCGGTAAACGTTAAGTTACTGTGTGCCACTACTGTTTGTTGCTTATTGGGTGAAATAGTCACATTTTCCCCTGCACCTGGAGTGATTATAAAACGCGCGTTGCGCATCGTGATATTTAAAGGAGAGCTCGGTTGATAACATTGCAAGGCACTGCCTTGCTGACATACAACCTGACCGCCATTCACATTACCAGTCAGCTGACTTCCATCTACGAATAACGTAAGCGTACAGTATTGTTGGGAAGCTAAAATGAACGGATTAGAACAGTTGCCAGGGGTAGTGAGTTGGGTAATCACGGGAATATTATTCAGCACTAAAGTTTTAGTTTTTGATGATTTATTCGTAACTGTATATTGTACATAAACGGATCCTGACTCAGTCAAGGATGCATTAGGTGGAAAAGCAGGATTGGGCGTTAATGGGCTCTACACCAATTAAGGTGGAACTTTAATCAAATGAGTCTAGACTAACTCCTTGATTTAGCGAACAAAAGGAGATTAAAGTGCCGAAGTACAATCTTATCCTAAATTTACCTGGATTTTCCATAGTAAAAGTGAGCGGATATCAACCATTAATATTAGATGTAAGCTATAACCGATTAGCC
>JBOFJV010000183.1:0-10813 GCA_051657005.1 Legionella sp.
TGCGCTCGGTCGCGCTTTCCCGGTAGCACTTTCAGCTACTAGCGGTCGTGCACTTTCGTGGCGCACTTCAATTTTTTTCTAAATATAGTTCGTTCACCACTGTACGACACGCAGTGGCGTATAGGGGTGAGTAGTTACCTAATCCTTTAATTTTTTTGTTGCTTTTTAAAGGAGTTATAAGAGCATCCTCTTCAGCTGCCGGGTTAAATAGCTCCTGTGCTTCTTGTGGCTGGTGCGAAGATTGGCGGCGATTTGCATCCACATTAATTTGTACTTCAGACAAATTCAACCCTTGTTCAGCCAGCATCGCTTGCAATCGAGGCAATGCTTGATCAATTAGGTCACGAACATCATGATTATTAACCGTTATATTTACTGTGGCTTAATCATTTACTACTTTAATATCGATTTCTAAAGGCCCCAAATCTTGTGGATTTATTTTAATCACAGCACCTTTAATTGGCTGTTGTGGAAGCCAGATGATGTGTTCGGAAAATTGTTTTGACCATTAGGGCTCATTGACATCCATTGGTATGGATAGGCTTTGCGTGTGTATTTAACTTGCCCCATGACGTTCTATCACTGAATGTTGAGGCACACTATGGGCGTTAACAGTTAATGCCTGCTGGTCTATTTCCGAAATCTCAATTGCAGAAATAAACTCATGTAAATCAGGTAGTAGCTCAGCTTCATTTCTGTCTGAACTTAAAACTAACGATTGAAATGAGTTGCTTTCAGTCAGTTTCAGCTCCTCATTAAGATCTTGCAGGGCAAATTCAGGTGTAAATAAGTGCTGTTGCTGCATTGGATGCGTAATGGATTTCTCGTTCAACACAGTAGGCAAAAGAAAATCTTGACTAAAGATCTCGGGATTAACCGCCTTTCTTTCCATAATCATTTTTTGTTTCTCGGAATCAAACACATAAGAAGAATCTGTATCAGGGACTAAATTAAGCACATCAAAATTTATAGAATTTGCTTGCAGTTCTTCGTGCGACTCAGGTTCAAGCGCTTGTGAAGGCTCTATTTGAAGCTTGTGCAAAAGAACCTCCTCATCCAGCATACTTTCTCTTAGCGAATGGTCCACCTCTTTGCTATAACCTCTATTTTTTATCTTCAATACTATCTATGGCCTCATTTTCCTCTTTGACAAAATGATATGAATACTTCACTACTATTTCGGGCTTGTAATGCTCAGAATTAATCCATACGATCGCCACATTATCCTCAATTTCGGCCATTGGCTTCTTATCATTATCACTATCTAACCCCACAGACTCCTCTACAACTGAATCAGCTGGCTTTGCTTCTGGCTGCGGCATTTCTTGTGTGATTTGCGTTAAATTTGGATTTACATTTTCGTGATTAACGCCATGATTATAATCCATATTTTTTAATAAGTTAGTGAGTAGCAAGAAAAACTTTTTGGGGTCTTGAGACGCCTCTCTAGAGAACAGATTTTGAGTCTTCTCTTCAATTTCCTGGGAGGGCAGACTCGTCAAAATCTCGTCATCAGGAGTCGTGTTTGTTGATAAGCAATTCAACGGTGTCAAGTCACTGACTTCCAGCGTATTAAATAGAATATTATTCAAATCCATCATCCTGCTCTCTCCTTTGTTGACTCATTTTAAACAGCAATATCCATACCAATTGCTAACTTTATGCAAAGACGATTAAGTTAGCGTTAATAAATATTGCATGAGTGTAAAGCTTAATGAAGAGGACTATTTCACGTCGCTTAAGTGGTGCTAACCTTCATTCACGTCAATTTTTATAGCAATTATCATGCCCTTTTTTAATAAAAATTATACGCTAGAAACCGCTTTAGAAAAAATTGAAAACGCCAAAGCTTTATTAGCGAATGCAGAACAAAAAAAACTAATCAAGTTCTTAGATCTATTGCAACAACGAATAGATGATTTTGACAATGAGCTTAAAAAGACCAGAGACATTGATAAAAGAGCAAGAATAATAGAACAATACAATCAATTTGCTAAGACACTTTATCATTGTATCTACCGGCCTAGACTCACGTATTGTTACATTACAAATTATCTCAATTTCAGTTATTATCCAGTGGGTATTGAAGATGAATTTAAAATTAATCCAATTCGCTACGGCGTCTCGTTGTCAGGAACACTTTTAGGCGCAGCACTTATTTTAGCCTCTTTTGTCGCATTTGCTTTTAACCCATTGATTGGCGCTATTTTGCTTCCAATTGGCATTACCATGTTGACACCAGCGTGTATTTCTCTATTTACATCAGACACCCCAGATACATCCGTGATAAAAAGTGAAGAAAAAATAATTTTTCAAATGGGAGCACAATTAAAAGATCCTTCTGTGTCTTTAGATGATCTGCAAGAAAATTCAGAATCAATCTATAGGCCTACATTATAAAAAAGTTACTCAAGATCGCATGGAATTTTCTTAAATTTGAGCTATTATTCAGTTTTTGATTTCAGGAGCTCTTTATGAAAGTCGGTCGCGACAGTTTGTCGACAAAAAGTCAATTACATGTAGATGGGAAAACTTATAATTATTACAGCCTAAAAGAAGCAGAACACAAGAATTTTAAAGGAATTAGTCGTCTTCCTTATTCACTCAAAGTTCTACTGGAAAACTTATTACGTTTTGAGGACGATAATACCGTCACCACGAAAGATGTTCAGGCTGTTGCAGATTGGCTACAGAATAAAACATCACAACATGAAATTGCCTTTAGACCAGCGCGTGTTTTAATGCAAGACTTTACAGGTGTTCCCGCAGTTGTAGATTTAGCTGCCATGCGTGCTGCCATCGAAAAAATGGGGGGCAATCCGGATCAAATCTCTCCCCTTTCTCCAGTTGATTTGGTCATTGACCATTCAGTGATGGTGGATAAGTTCGGAACCCAAGATGCTTCGGTTGTGAATACTGAGATCGAAATGAAACGCAATAACGAACGCTATGAGTTTTTGCGTTGGGGCCAAAAAGCATTTGATAACTTCCAGGTTGTTCCTCCTGGAACAGGTATTTGCCACCAGGTTAATTTGGAATACTTGGGTAAAACCGTTTGGAGCAGCAGCGATAACGGTGATTTATACGCTTATCCTGATACTTTAGTAGGTACAGATTCTCATACAACCATGATTAATGGCTTAGGTGTATTAGGTTGGGGTGTGGGTGGTATTGAAGCAGAAGCAGCAATGCTAGGACAACCTGTGTCCATGTTGATCCCAGAAGTTATCGGATTTCGTTTGTCTGGAAAAATGAACGAAGGAATCACTGCAACTGACTTAGTACTTACTGTGACACAAATGCTCAGGAAAAAAGGCGTAGTCGGTAAGTTTGTTGAATTTTATGGCCCAGGTTTAAGTGATCTACCGCTTGCTGATCGTTCTACCATTTCAAATATGGCTCCTGAATATGGCGCTACATGTGGATTTTTTCCAGTCGATAAAGAAACCATCCGTTATCTTGAGCTTACCGGACGTGATAAACATACTGTTGCTCTGGTTGAGGCGTATGCTAAAGCGCAATGCATGTGGTATGACAAAGACAGTGAAGATCCAGTATTTACTGATACACTGGAGCTTGATTTAGGAACCATTGTTCCATCTCTGGCAGGACCTAAAAGGCCACAAGATAAAGTGACTTTAAGCACGTTACCCGTTGAATTTTCAGCATTCATCAAAGAAGCAGGAAAAGAACAGGAAAAAGACAATTCTTTTGCAGTAAAGAATCATGATTTTCAAATGAAGCATGGAAATGTCGTTATTGCAGCGATCACAAGTTGTACGAACACATCAAATCCCAGTGTGCTTATGGCAGCGGGTTTGGTCGCTAAAAAAGCGATTGAAAAAGGATTGCAACGGAAGCATTGGGTTAAATCCTCGTTAGCACCTGGATCTAAGGTAGTTACTGATTACCTGAAGCAAGCAGGCTTACAATCCTATTTAGATCAATTAGGCTTTAATTTGGTAGGCTATGGTTGTACTACGTGCATTGGGAACTCAGGTCCATTGCCTGATGCCATTTCTCATTGCATCAGCGATAACGATTTAGTCGTTTCTGCCGTATTATCAGGAAACCGTAACTTTGAAGGACGTGTCCATCCTCAAGTCATAGCCAACTGGTTAGCGTCACCTCCATTAGTTGTCGCTTATGCATTATGCGGTACGACTACTGTTGATTTAAGCAAAGATCCAATAGGTAAAGACAATAAAGGCAATAATGTCTATTTAAAAGACATTTGGCCTTCAAATGCTGAAATTGCTGCAGAAGTATCTAAAGTGACTGGTGGAATGTTCCGCAAAGCATATGCCGAAGTATTTCTTGGTGATGAGCATTGGCAAGCAATTAAAACCAGCAGTGGCAAAACCTATGAATGGGATTCCACTTCAACCTACATTCAACATCCGCCATTTTTTGATAATTTAAAAGCCAAACCTGATCCAATTAAGCCGATTAAACACGCTTATGTATTGGCTTTATTTGGTGATTCAATTACTACAGACCATATTTCTCCTGCCGGTTCTATAAAAGCAAACTCTCCTGCCGGCCTCTATTTGAAATCAAAGGGCGTCGAGGAGAAAGACTTTAACTCATACGGTTCTCGTCGTGGTAATCATGAAGTCATGATGCGTGGTACTTTTGCAAATATTCGCATTCGGAATGAAATGACGCCAGGCCAAGAAGGCGGTATTACGCGCTACATTCCTTCAGGCGAGATCATGCCCATTTATGATGCCGCAATGCTTTATCAAAAAGACCATCATGATTTGGTTATTATCGCCGGCAAAGAATACGGTACTGGCTCATCAAGAGATTGGGCTGCAAAAGGAACTAATCTGCTTGGTGTTAAAGCCGTAATTACGGAGAGCTTCGAGCGAATTCATCGTTCCAACTTGATTGGCATGGGTGTCTTGCCTCTACAATTCTGTAATGAGATGACACGCAAAACTTTAGCGCTTAAGGGCGATGAACGGATTAGCATTGATGTATCAGAGTTATTAAAGCCCGGAGCAATGATTCCCGTCACCATCGAACGCGCTGATGGTCAGGTAGAACAGATTAAAGCGTTGTGTCGCATCGATACTGCTGATGAATTAGAGTATTATAAAAACGGTGGTATTATGCAGTATGTTCTAAGAAACCTTTGTGCTTAATGTCAAGGAAACATTCATTGGTTGGATCTTTAGTCCGACCAATGAATGACAAATAACATCGTACATGACAAAACCCATTTCTTATGCTACAAAGTCATCCTGTTTTATAAATTTCACAAATGACACTAACTCTATATCCACAGCAATTGGCGGTATCAAGTTTACCATGTGTTTTTGTTAAGGATTAATAATGAATCAACCCAAAAAGGTTTTAAGTGTTTTCTCTTTGGTAATGATTAACGTGATTGCTGTTGATAGTTTACGTACCTTACCCATTAGCGCCAAACTGGGTTTCTCTTTAGTGTCTTATTACCTTGTAGCAGCATTTGCTTTTTTTATCCCTGTATCACTTGTTGCTGCAGAATTAGCTACCGCCTATCCTAATACTGGAGGAATTTATATTTGGGTTCGCGAAGCATTTGGTAAAAGAGCTGCTTTTATCACGATTTGGCTGCAATGGATATATAATGTCGTTTGGTATCCAACAATCCTTGCCTTTATCGCATCCACACTATCCTATTTATTTGCTCCAGAACTTGGAAATAATAAATTTTACTTATTAAGTACGGTCATTGTTCTATTTTGGGTATTCACGTTGCTCAATTGTTTTGGAATGAAAATATCAAGCATTGTCAGTACTATTGGTGCAACAATAGGCACCATTTTTCCCATGGTTTTCATTATTTTTCTGACGATTCTTTGGAGTGCAGAAGGCAAACCTATAGCGGTCGGTTATCCCACTAATTGGTTACCTAACTTTGAGTCTTTAGGTAATTTATCTTTATTTGCCGCAGTTTTATTTGGTTTACTGGGTATGGAAATGTCCGCTGTGCACGCTGAAGAAGTGAAAAATCCACAACGAGATTATCCAAAAGCACTGCTTTACTCTACTATTTTAGTGATTTCTACGCTTTCATTAGGTTCATTAGCTATTGTTGTGGTTGTGCCCAATGAAAGTTTAAGCGTTGTATCTGGTCTTATCGATGCTTACGCCGTGTTTTTTAAATCATATAATATGCCCTGGATGACCTCCGTCATTGCTATTTTGATTATTCTAGGCGCTCTAAGCGGCGTTTCAGCATGGATTATTGGTCCAACCAAAGGATTAATGGTTTCGGCGCGTGATGGTTCATTGCCAGAAAAATTTGCCTACGTTAATAAGTACGGTGCACCAACTACCATACTTTTTACCCAGGCTGTTATTTTCACCATTCTAAGTACCGCTTTTATTTTGCTCGATTCAATCAATGCAGCCTATTGGATGTTGAGTGATTTATGCGCGCAAATGGCCTTATTGGTTTATATTTTTATGTTTGCTGCCGCCATTAAATTAAGATACAGCAGACCAAGTCAGCCAAGAGCATATAAAGTTCCAGGCGGAAATGGTGTTATGTGGCTCCTTTGTGGTATCGGCACGCTGTGCTGTCTTTCAGCAATAGTTATTGGTTTTGTGCCACCAACACAGATTCCCATAGGCAATGTTTTCATTTTTGAATCCTTTTTAATTGGGGGATTGATTCTATTTGCGTTGATTCCATGGTTTCTTGCTAAACGGCACGATGATTAAGAGTCATTCACTCAAGGGAAAATAGCGCAGCAAACCAATGCGCTCATTGTCACAGAACAATAAAAGCTTAGAGGAGAGGATTGCTCAGCGCAAAACCTAACCGCGTTTACGATTAGTAACCGTTCATTGGGTATGTGCATTGATTAAAATCAAATAAAAAACAGCCGTCTTTGCGAACAAAGTGAAGCAATCCAGAACAGAACTTTATCTGTGCATACTTTTCATAGCCTTTAAAAGCAATAGTTATTGCAGCTTAATGGGATAGCTCTTAGGGGAGAATGGAGCAAGCGACTTGCTGTGCTCCACTTTTGGTTACGGTTAGAGGTGAGGCTCAATTAATCAGGCAATGACATAAGACTCGCATTTCCACCTGCTGCAGTTGTATCTACTGTATAGGTACGTTCATGGCACAAGCGCACCAAATAGTTTGGGCCTCCAGCTTTAGGACCAGTCCCTGATAATCCTTCACCACCAAAAGGTTGGAGTCCTACCACAGCACCTATCATATTACGGTTTACATAGCAGTTTCCTGCATGAACATTTTGTCTAATGTATTCAACCGTTTCGTTAATACGACTGTGAATGCCTAGAGTTAACCCATAGCCTGTTCCATTAATTTGCTCAATGATCTTATCTAAATCCTTTCGCTTAAACTGGATCACGTGCAGTACGGGGCCAAATACCTCTTTTTCTAATGCATGAAGCTGATCAATAGCAATCGCTGTAGGTGGCATAAAATAACCAGACTCCAGAGACTCATCGAGAGGGCATTGATAAATAATTTCAAAACGTTTTTTCATGTTGTCTACATGAGCCTTTAAAATAGATAATGCAGCCTGATCGATAACCGGACCTACATCAGTTACTAACCATCTGGGATTTCCAACCACTAATTCAGCCATAGCACCTTTCAAAAGAGCCATCGCTCGTGGATATACTTCTTCTTGTACAAATAACACGCGTAATGCAGAGCATCTTTGACCCGCACTTCCAAAAGCAGAGTTCACTGCATCAATAACCACTTGCTCTAATAACGCTGAAGAGTCGACGATCATTGCATTTTGACCGCCTGTTTCAGCAACCAATGGAATAATTTCACCACCTCGTGTTGCTAAAGTACGATTAATCAGATTTGCTGTATCGGTCGAACCCGTAAACAAAACAGCCTTTATTCTTTTGTCTGCAACCAAGGCAGCCCCTACAGTTTCACCTGCTCCAGGTACTAATTGCAATGCACCTACAGGGATGCCTGCCTGATGCATTAAGTTCACAGCATAAGCAGCAATAAGTGGTGTTTGCTCTGCTGGTTTTGCAATAACACAATTCCCAGTAACTAATGCAGCTGCAACTTGGCCTGTGAAAATTGCCAAAGGAAAATTCCAAGGACTAATGCAAAGAACTGAACCTCGTGGATGCAGGCTTAATTCATTTAACTCACCAGTATATCCTGTAAAGCGTTTAGGTTGGGCTAACATGTGTTGTGCTTGTTCTGCATAATAACGGCAAAAATCAATGGCTTCTCGCACTTCGCCAATACAATCACTCATTGTTTTACCAGCTTCAAGGCAGGCAATCGTCATCAGTTCAGCATCATTTTTTTGCAATAAATCAGCAAAACGATTAAGACAAGCAGCTCGTTCTTGAACTGGTGTTTGTGACCATAATGGAAAAGCAAGTTCAGCTTGTGCTAAAGCCTGTTCTACATCATCAAGTGTGGCATGTTGTACCGTTCCAACCCAATTATCTGTTTGCTGTGGCGATTCAACACGTTGCTTTTCTCCTTTGCATGCGGATTTTCCAGCAATCATTGGGCCAGCAGACCATTGCTCCAATTTAAATTTGGTCATTTTTTGTTGCAATAAAGCGCGTTCTCTACGATCAGAGAAATCAAATCCTTTTGAATTTTTTCTTCCAGGCAGGAATATATCTTCAGGTAAAGGAATATTTTTATTCATCTTATTAAGCAAATACCTCGCTTTTTCAACGGGATCTTCAACGAGTGTACTGATTGGCGCATTATCATCTACAATGCGATTGACAAAGGAGGAGTTTGCTCCATTTTCTAATAAGCGGCGCACTAAATAAGGAAGTAAATCTTCATGTGTTCCTACAGGTGCATAAATACGACAAGGAATCCCATGCCGCTCTGCAGGGACAACTTGTTGATATAAATCATTTCCCATGCCATGCAAACATTGAAACTCAAAATCTCGATAATCACCAGTGATACTCAAAATCATGGCGACAGAGTATGCATTATGTGTAGCAAATTGAGGGTAAATAGCGTCCGTCATTGTGATAATTTTTTTCGCACATGCTTGAAACGAAACATCAGTAAACACTTTTCGTGTAAATACCGGGTACTCCAAAAAACATTGCATTTGGGTCTTTTTAATTTCGCTATCCCAATAAGCACCTTTAATTAAACGTACCATAATGCGACGGTGTTTTCTTCTGGCTAATGCAGCAACCCAATCTAATACGTAAAAAGCTCTTTTCTGATAAGACTGAATAGCCAAGCCAAAACCATTCCAACCGTCTAAACTGTCATCATTAAAAACACGCTCCATCACATCAAGTGATAAATCAAGACGCTCAGACTCTTCCGCATCAACAGTTAACGCAATTCCATACGTTTTTGCCAAGCGCGCTAGCGCCAAGAGTTTTTCAGGAAGCTCTTCCATAACACGTTCATACTGGCTTTCGGCATATCTTGGGTGTAAAGCAGACAGTTTTATTGAAATACCTGCTCGCTTGTATACATCGGATTTCTTATCAGCTTGTTTACCAATTGCATCAATTGCTTCTTTATATGCCTCAAAATAACGCATTGCGTCTGTGGAGGTAAGTGCTGCTTCACCAAGCATATCGTAAGAATATCGGTATCCAAGTGCTTCTTTCTTTTTTGCTCGAGTTATAGCTTCATTAATCGTACGCCCCATGACAAACTGCTTGCTCATAATCCTCATCGCTTTATCCACCGCTTTTCTAACTACGGCTTCACTGCTGCGATTAACCAGTTTCATCAGTGACTTAGCTAATGTGGTTTGTGCTTTTTCGGGAGTGAGAATTTTACCTGTTAGCATTAATGCCCAAGTTGTTGCATTTACAAAAAATGAATCACTTTGTCCGATATGAGATTTCCAATCAGCACCTGATAACTTGTCTTTAATCAGGTTATCAATAGTAGCGCTATCAGGAACACGTAATAATGCTTCCGCAAGACACATCAACGCAATCCCTTCATCACTGGATAACGCATATTGTGTCAAAAATGAATCAATTCCTGTGTTTTTTTTTCGCTCAGATCTAACTGACTCAACAAGTTTTGTAGCGTTCTTTCTAATTGCAATCAATTGTTGTTGTCCTAATGCAGCGCTCTCACAAAGCTGCGTTATTAGTGATAACTCATCTGCACGATAGGCTTTATTAATAGCAGCTCGCATTCCTTCAGGTGATTGTATGATCTGTTTTTCCAGCATCGTATTCTCCGAAATCAAACGTGTAACTATTATCTTCCTACATGCACAAGGAGAATCAAGTTAAGTTAGTTTAAAATAGTTTCCAAAAAGTAACTGCGAAGTATAGTTTAGAGCTCTATAAATTGGAATGGACTACTCTAATTTTTACGGTAAAATAGATTCTAAAAATAGAATATCGCACGAATTACCGGCACAAACTCCATATTAATCTCAATCAAATTGACTATATTTTGCTCAGTTAAGCCTAATTTTAAGACAGGTAAACCACTAGTTTAACTAGTGAGACTATCAAGGCTTAGCCTTCAGATTTAGTGACGATGATGTCAAAATACAGCTGTGGACTTGACAGTTTCACAGGAGAGTAATTATGACAACATCATCGTATGAGAGTTTAATGGATCTACACCAATTAAGGGGGAACTTTAATCAAATTAGTCTAGACTAAGTCATTGATTTAGCGAACAAAAGGAGATTAAAGTTCCGAAGTACAATCTTATCCTAAATTTACCTGGATTTTCCATAGTAAAAGTGAGCGGATATCAACCATTAATATTAGATGTAAGCTATAACCGATTAGCCCGTTGTAGTCATTGTCAAAGTAAGAGCGTACGCAA
>JBOFJV010000184.1:0-8676 GCA_051657005.1 Legionella sp.
ACTACCAGATGCAAAAATAATACACCGATTGTTCTGATTGATAAGGTATGAGTATGTAATGAAATTGTCTTGAGCCCATTGCCTTAGTAGGGCACGATGGGTTCTAAATGGGGGGTTGGCCAGGTGACTGGTTAACTCTCCCAGCTGCTATATAAAGACTTTATCACAGTAACGTATGTTTCTTTCATTGGTGGAGTATCATGATGGCTCTCAGGCTTATAAAAAACATCATGCTCAATATCTCAAAATTTACTGATTAGCATTGTAATTAATTGAATTTCACAGTTAAATTCAGAAAATTGATTATGATTTCCTCTGTATTTATTAATCACATAATTTTCGATGGTAGTGTGGTGGCGTAAGTGAACGGTGTTCCGAGGAGACAGGCTACATCCGTATGGCTATGCATCATCCATGATGCGTTCAAATGCTCACTATAGGACATCTGCTGTCTTTCATCGTACTCGTCTAATCATAGCTAAAAATTTTAAATTAAAACAATCCAAATAGCGTAATTTCATGTAAGAAATTTCTTATTTTTAATAGGCTCGATTTTTTCTGGCCCTCTAAAAGCCTCATGCTAAGCAGAATTTAACTCCCAAAAACTTCTTCAATGGTGTTTTCTATATAATGGGACAAATATCCTCTTCCTGTCATGAATCAGAGCAGTTTCCGGGAATCTATGATTTAGATGCACTCTCGTTTTGGATACCGCGCATAAAGCTCGGCACGTAGAAGTGCAGGGTGGGTCTGGGTTTTAAGCGATGTGTATACGTTTTATAGACTTGAACTCATGACTCACTGAAACAAGGTAATAATCTGGTGTTTAATAATCTAATTTTGTTCCGTAAAGTCTGTCTCCTGCATCACCAAAGCCAGGAACAATATAACCTTTTTCATTCAGTTGTTGGTCGATTGCTGCGGTAAAAATGGGCACTTCAGGGTGTTCTTCATGAAATGCAGCAATGCCATCGGGTGAGGCAAGCAAGCAGAGAAATTTTATCGATTTAGGGGCGATGGCTTTAATTTCTTGAACCGCGGCAATGGCCGAATTTCCTGTGGCTAACATAGGATCAACGACAATGACATCACGATCTCGGGTATATTCCGGTAGTTTGATGTAGTATTCCACAGCCTCTAACGTTTTAGGGTCACGATATAAACCGATATGACCAATTCGTGCAGTGGGCACGAGTTGCAACATGCCATCAACCAACCCATTTCCGGCGCGTAAAATGGAAACAAAAACCATCTTTTTACCTTTTAAAACGGGCGACTGCATTGTTGCAAGCGGCGTTTCGATGTCTTGGTATTCCATTTCCAAATCGCGAGTAATTTCATAAGCAAGTAACATGCTTATTTCGTGCATCAAGGTACGAAATTTGACTGTGCTTGTCTCTTTTTGGCGCATGATCGTTAGTTTATGTTGAATTAATGGGTGTTTTACTACAATAACATGTTGATTGTTCATTTAAACTCCATATTTAAAAAACAGTACCGTCACTAATAATTTGAATCGGTGGAATGCCTTGAGGTCGTTTTTGTCTGGCAATCCGTCGTCCTGCTTCCCAGGTACCTCCTTGTAAAATTTTAGCTAAAGGCAGTTCTTGGGTATTTTTTTGCAGTTGTTTTCTGATTAAAACTGCAAGCTCGTCGAGTAGGGCTATGGTTAAAGCACGCCATTCTACAATGAGTTCTGAATCAGGAGCGTGAGGTTCTTCTAAAATTTTTGGATTTTTTAGACGTAATAACCCACTGTCTATCAGTAAACCGCCATTGCGGTATTCAGGCAGCCCGGTTAATTCATCCAGATTGGTCACCGTAATTCCAGCTTGCTCTAAAGGTTCAATTAATGAATAGGTTAACCATTGGGATAATTTATGAAATGGAATAAATTCAGAGCCTGGTTCAGCAGTTTTTAATGATTTATGCTGCCAGACATCGCCAAGAGAAACCCCATGATATGAAAGCTTCTTGGGCCATATTTCAGTAAATGCACTCAGTACTGTTTGAAAAATCTGAGGTGCTGCTAACTGGTGATCTGCTGCTAATGAGCTAATGTACGTATAAAAATTCCCCAAGCGTCCTTCTGTACCAAAATAAGGTTCATTGTGTTGGAGTAACTCTCCTAAGCGATTTAGCAGCGCTACTCGTCCTGCAATACCATCTAAAGGATTGCTGGCATTAACTTGAAACCCTTGGCAGAGCTCTTGTTCATTAAATGCCAATAAACGCATTGCGTCTACTCGAAATGGTTCTGTCGTATATGCACTAAAAATGCCTTGTTGGTAAAGAGATAAACTGGCGAGAGCCAGGCCTTCAGAACGAGAATAGGTAATACCGGTTTCAGGCTCTTTAAAACACCAGTAAGGGCCAGCACCTGCATCCAGAAAGACACTAATAATGACAAGTTCATAGAGAATCTTACCGCGTTCAGGAGCAGACAAGGAGCTTAAATGCGATTGCATTTTTTTTATTCTATCAATACCATTTACTTCAAAATGGCGCCAACGACTATGATAAGGAATCTCTAGATTTGGATAATTATCTTGAATGACATCAATGACAAAAGAAGCAGTACTCATCATTTTTTCTGGATCCAGGATAAAATGCTCTGACTTCTCGTGTGTGACTCTATATAGAATGGCTTGTGATCGTGCGCGTATGGTATGGTGATCACGAAGTGTCGCGAGAACGTGATCTTTTTCTTCATTCGGATTACTCATTAAGATCACGTCCTTTTGTTTTGGCGAGCTCGTTGATATCCACAATACGATCTGGAGAATAATAACCCGCTGCTCGTTTTGCATTCATTTCAACTTGTGCATCAGGGGGAACAAGTTCATCGGGGATCGTAATGCGTTCTGCAACCTGAATGCCCGATTTGAGTAACGCATCGTATTTCATATTGGACATGGAAACAAAACGATGAATTTTAGTAATGCCAAGCCAATGTAAGACATCAGACATTAATTCTTGAAAACGCATGTCTTGAACTCCTGCCACGCATTCCGTTCGCTCAAAATATTTGGCTGCGGTATCTCCGCCTTGTTGTCGTTTGCGTGCGTTATAAACAAGAAATTTAGTCACTTCGCCAAGGGCTCTTCCTTCTTTGCGATTGTAAATAATCAAGCCAGCGCCACCTTTTTGCGCTGATTCGATCGATAACTCAATTCCATGCACCAAATAAGGACGACAAGTACAAATATCAGAACCAAAAACGTCTGAACCGTTACACTCATCATGGATACGGCAGGTGAGTTCAATTTTAGGATCATGAATCGTTGTAACATCACCAAAGAAATAACCGGTCATACCGCCTATAGGAGGTAAAAAAACATCAAGATCGGAACGTGTGACCAGCTCGGGAAACATCCCGGCGGTTTGCTCAAATAAGGTTCTTCGTAATAATGATTCTGAAATTTTGAACCGTTCAGCAATACCAGGTAAATACCAAACGGGTTCTAACGCTACTTTAGTTACAGCAACATCACCTGATTCTTTTAAGATTTTGCCATCGGGTTTTAAACGACCTCTTTGCATGGCGGTATGCAGTTCAGGAATATTGATGTGTGCTTTAGTGACAGCAATTGTTGGACGAATGTCATATCCTGCTTTAATTTCATCAGCAAACACCGTAGCGACAAGATGTCCCCAGGGATCAAGAGAAACGATTCTATGGGCATCGCACCATTGGGGGTGAGGGCCTATAGCGACGGGGGGTGTCGTATCAGTCAGATCGGGTACATGCTCGGGATCAAGCACTCCAGCTGCAACAGCAAGTGCTCGATAAACTGAGTATGATCCAGAGTGTGTACCGACCACGTTGCGATTTTTTATATTGGTCAATGACGCAATTACAGGGCCACGCTCTTTAGGATTTTCTGCCCCCCATTTTATTTTTAATGGTGCCGCCGTATGTCCTGACGGGTGGGATGATAAGACAATATGCCCTTTGGATTTTTTTTTAGGGTCCTCTATCATAGTACTAATCCTTTAATTATGGCTGCATAATCGATTTATCATATCAGAAGAGATCCATAAGGAGAAAGCACTATTTGTTGTATAGCCAAGGTTCATAACTCATTGTGCTGAATAAATATTCTCGCTATGATGAGCCGTTTTTTAATCAAGGTATGGAAGCTTATTTATGACTACTTTAATTGTTTGTTTGTTCATTGCCATCTTATTGCCGTATATTCTTAAAGTCATTGTTGCTCGTTTTATGCAAGAAGAAGGAGCTTACGACAATCATTATCCCCGAATGCAACAAGCACGATTACAAGGAATGGGCGCGAGGGCTCTTGGCGCACATCAAAATGGCTTTGAATCATTACTTGTGTTTGCTATTGCTGCAATCACAGCGATTGCAATGCATCAGGTCGATGCAATAATTCAAATTTTGGCTATTATTTATATTGTTTCACGACTCTTGTACAACTTTTTTTATTTAATGGATAAGTCCACACTAAGATCAATAACTTGGTTTGTGGGGTTTGGTTGTTGTTTAGCGATATTATTACTCTGTTTGAGGTGATAATCCCTCAGCAGAAATTAGGTTAAAAAGGGTTTTTGATGCACAAAAAAGATAATGTTCACAAGGTTTCACTCCATCCCTTATTGGTTTTTGTTGTTTTAATGCTCATGATTTTGATGCAGATGACTGCGGATCAGTATGTTCCTTCATTACCAGCTATTGCAAAAGTGTTTAACAAGAACGAAGCATCCATTCAGTTAACCTTATCTCTTTTTATGCTCGGCTTGAGTATTTCCCATGTGTTCTATGGGCCTTTGTCGGATAAAATTGGACGTAAACCACCACTGATATTTGGTGTAGGGCTAAGCATTTTAGGGAGTTTATGCTGCTTTCTTGCTACCTCGGTGTCGGTGTTAATTGCCGGGCGTTTTATTCAAGGTTTTGGTATTGGTTGCTGTGGTTCGGTCGGACGTTCACTGGTTCGTGATCTTTTTACTGATCGCGTGTTATCCAAGATAGGCTCTTATGTTGGTATTGTGAGTGTGTTTATTATGGTTGCGTCACCCATTTTAGGTGGCTACATCCAAGAGCATTATGGCTGGCGCATGAATTTTTTATTTTTATTGGTTTTTGGGATTATTATCTGGATATTAGCTCTGTGTACCTTGCCTGAAACGAATAAAAATCTTAATCCTGATGCAACTAAAATCAGAGTGATGAGAGCTAACTACTTTACCTTATTACGCTCTAAAGTTTTTTTAGGATATGCTTTATGTGCTTGCTTTGCTTGCGCAGGGTTAATTGCTTATCTCACGATTACTCCATTCTTTTTTCAAGACGTATTAGGACTTAGTCCAATAGAATTTGGTCAGCTGACTATTTTTATTGCCGGAGCAATTTGTGTGAGTGGGATCATTAACAGCCAAATGGTGATGAGCAAAGGCGTGTCTTATATGGTATTTCTTGGCATCATTTTCATGGTGATTGGTGGCTTTACCATGCTTTGTCTTGCACTACTAGGTATAAATGGTGTGTTGGCTATTATGATTCCGGTGGCTTTGTTCAGCATGGGTGTTGGTTTTACGTTTATTAACGCGTTTGCAGGAGCGTTTCATCCTTTTCCACATATGGCTGGCACTGTTGGGGCTTTGTATGCATGCATGCAAGATTTAAGTGCCGCATTATCAAGTGGTCTTATTGCACTTGGCAAGTGGTACGGTCAATTTTCATTGGCGGTGATACTATTAGTTTTGGGCTTAAGTGCTTTTGCTTCATGGTATTATCTCGCTTCTCGGGAAAGTTAGGGAGTATTTATGACAGTTACTGACAGTGAATTAAAAAATATTATTGCGAAATTATCGGGTTCAAAAGCCGATGAAATTCATGGTGATACTGCTTGAATTGAAGATTTACATTTGGACTCTTTAAAAATAGTGGAATTACTAGCCATTCTCAGCGAAGAATATAACTTAACAGTGACTGAGGAGGATGCGATGAATTTTCATACCTATAAGGATTTATTTGCTTTTACTCAAGCAGAGTAGAATCAAATTGATTTTGATTATCAATCAATAGACTTTATTTTATGTTGATTAGTGTACGAGACATTCAACCCAACGAATTTGCTGATTTAATCTTATTTGATAAAACGCATTTGCTGGAGGTGATGAAAAAATAGGCGTGCGTGCGGAAAAGTGTGCACCGCTGATTACTTTGGAAGAGCTTAACGCGGCTTACGAAAAAAATGATATTTTAATGTGGTTGTTGGTCGAGGGTGAAATTGCAGGCTATATGTGGCGCGAATTGCGTCCTGGGTATTTTTTTGGTGCTGGAGCGGCTATCAAAGAAAAATTTTATGGCCATGGTTTAAGTGACTACATTATCAAATTTATGGAAGACAATGCAAAAGAAATCGGTTTAACTGTTTGTAAATTAACGGTTATTCCAGAGAATGGACGTGTGATTCGAGCATATATGCGCCATGGGTTTCAAATGACCCAGTACGTATTTGCATACAGCAATCCAAATTCTCCAGGTCTGTTTCGCGGGATTATGGAGAAAAATCTGGAGCAAAATAATCTGAAAAGGTATCTTGAGGATTAGATTGAAGTGTCCAGTCTTGATGAAGAACAAATCAAATTACTTATTGATAAGGGATATATTGGCGTTCGTTTTATTAAACATGGCTTGGGAAACGTTTTAGCAGATAATAAAATTGTCTTTGAAAAATACAGAATAATTGCTGAGTCATTGTAGCGTAGCGGAACCATGGTTTCGCTACGCTACACCCAGGCTACAATTTACATTCCAAACGTTGATTTTAACGAGTTTTGTTCCTCTAATTGTCGAAAATAGGACATGAGCATGTAAATTGCTACTGCGCCGATTAAAACTACGCCACTGAAGAATGTAATATTGCTTGATGATTTGCTGGATATGGATTGCTGTTTTTCAACTGGAGCAAGCGCTACCTTATACCATTCATATTTGGACGAAAACAGTTCGGAAGTGTGTTCGATATGGCGATAACGATCAAACACGCTCTGCCACTGTTCTTTATGTTCTTGCTCTTCTTGTTGTGCCACTTCTTTAGACAATAATAGAGTACTTTTTTGCAGCTCGGAGTGTTTCAAAAATGAATCACATTTTTGGTGCAATTCCTCAATGGGTTGTGCAAATTGCTCCTCGCAATAACGTGTTTTTGCATTCCGTTTTAGTACAATGCGGGCATGCATTGGTATCTTACTATCCAACTCAGCCTCCGGATTCTCTTTAAGTGTTTTGGCTAAATCCAGAATATAAAAAGCAATCGCATGACTGTCGTATGCACATTGTTTTTGTACTGTAGTTATTGGTTTTGCAGGTTCAGAACAGTCTATATTGGCTGATTGGCCTATTTGGAGAAGCTGTTTTAATTGTTCGTCTACGCGCTCTTTGACTCCTGAAAGAATATTATTTTCATCCAACAGCCATCCTGCAAGGGCTCTTAAATGCTCTTGCTCCACATAAAATCGGACTTGATTAAAAAGAGATGTAATCTGCTCTTGTGCAACAGGTTGTTGCTTTTCTATATCCGTAATAATCTGTTCGGCGATGCTTAATAACTCCTTTACTTCTTCGAGAACCAGGGTCGCGTTAAGACGCGCATCTGGGCCGATGCCTTTTTTTGCTAAAGCGACGTATTTTTGAATTTGAATATCAATTAACTTGCAGACAAATTCGTACAATTATTTTTGAGTTTTCATAAGCAATTCCATTTAAATTTTGAGCAGTTAGAATATCTGATGGTTGCAATTGATGCAATTTAATGTTGTCACTAAGTTGTACATGGCGAACAGTGTTTTATTTTCTTTTACGCTATTTTTAAAGGCATGTATAATAAAATGAAATCAGCAAACTTGGTCAGGGATAAAATGGATACGAATCGTGGTTTATCGGTCACAACAACGTCATTGGAAGTGATAGAGAGCATCAATCATTATCATCAACAAATTCTTGGGGCAGGTAAAACCCCTCATTTTATTTTGGATGCGGTGAAAAAAATCCTGATAATGTGTTGCTTCAGGTTTATGCCGCTACCTTTTGTCTGTATGGACAAACTGATCCGGCTATAGCAATGGCAAGTGAGCATTTAACGCACGCAGAAAAATTATTACGCTCTGCCAATTTAAGAGAAAAAGTAACTACTCACCCCTATACGCCACTGCGTGTCGTACAGGGGTGAACGAACTATATTTAGAAAAAAATTGAAAAAAATCAAAAAAATAAAAAAATACTTGACATGTTTTTTTGTGTTAAATTTCAAAATTCACTGAACGGCCCAAAATCTGCATTAGAAGCACCCTTGCAGATCCACCAAGATCATAAAAGCCTCGAATGGGAAAGAAACGCTGTCGTGACAAAAGATAACGTATTGGTGGCGATCCATGGAGGCCAAAAAAAACCATAGTATACTAACAGTCAATTTAATCCATGACTGTTTGTATCGATTGCAACCTTAGATAAGCAATCTGTTAGAGATGAGTTTGATAAAATCAAAGCGGGCTTTGATGAGCAAGTAAAGGCAGGAAAAGTCACTTCTGAAGTAGCCGCTCTGGTTAACACTCTTATTATGCTTTTTAGCATTGTCTTAAGCATTTTTCTGGAAAAGAAAACCAAGAAGACATCAGCCAACTCTGGGATCCCTCCATCACAAACGG
>JBOFJV010000185.1:0-6891 GCA_051657005.1 Legionella sp.
GATGATGTTGTCATAATTACTCTCCTGTGAAACCGTCAAGTCCACAGCTGTATTTTGACATCATCGTCACTAAATCTGAAGGCTAAGCCTTGAGAGTCTCACTAGTCAAACTAGTGGTTTACCTGTCTTAAAATTAGAAAATACATCGAGCAAGGAATGAATGAGCGGTTTCAATTTCGTGAAAGTGTTGCCATGTTATCCCAGTTAGTGTCATCTTTTGTAGTTAACGGATGAATCAAAGATTGGAACGTTTAAAACAATTATTGCAAATTTAAAAAGAAGCGACTCGTTTGGCATATCAAGAGCTTTTAAAAGCACAAGAGCAATTCAAACAGAATAAATTCAAACATGATCAACTCGTTAGTTATCGACAAGACTATTTAAAACAAGTAGAAGCAAGTGGAGCAAAAGGAACGGTAGTAGCCCGTTTACGCAATCGAATCGATTTTATTAGCCATTTAGATACAGCTTTAATACAATTGAACACACACTTAGCTTATTTAGCTAAAATCAGAACCAAGGTAGAGCAGAATTACAAGCAAGCAAAGCTTTCTGAAGAGGGTGTCAGTAAATTGATTGAACTGGTTAATAAGAGTTTACAACTCAAACTTCAGAGCATAGAACAAAAAGAAAATGATGAGTATGCGCAAAAGCAATGGTATAGTAAAAAAATTAATGAGTAATAGAACACAAAGCGTGAGCAAAATACTGAAACGAATTTGGATGTTTTTAGCGGTCATGATTATTTTTATGGCTGTTTTATCCAGCATATTTCGATCGTTGACTCCTTGGGCAAAAGAATATAAAAGTGAAATAGAGCAACATTTATCTCTTTTAATCGGTCAGCCAGTGACCATTCAAACAATGGAAACAGGATGGTATTGGTTCCAACCGGTGCTTAAGTTAAATCAGGTCACATTGGGTGATGACTCCAAAAAAAAATTCCAAATTAATAAATTATTAGTCGGAATTAATTTATTTAAATCTCTATGGAGTTGGCAAATACAGCCTGGTGTTCTTTATATTGATGACATGCACCTCAATTTAAGAGATAGGGACGGTCAGTGGGCTATTGATGGGGTGACTACAGATGCACTGAACAGTACTGAAATGACCCCAGAAAAGACCAAACAAATTTTGGTTTGGTTGTCTCAGCAAGACCATTTAATTATTAAACATGTTTCTGCTTATTTTCATTTCAGTGATGGTGGTTTGATTCCCGTCAATGGTCTTAACGTATCGGTTGCTAATCGTGGAGGGCATTACAAATTTAAGGGAGAAGCAAGGCTTGAACAAACAAGCAGTACTGATTTTCAGTTATTAGGTGATGGATATTTTGATCCTGACCATTTTGAAGACATTGAAGGTAAATTTTATTTTTCTGCTAAAAATATAGTCCCAGCGCAATGGCAAAGCTTGTTTCCCAAAGCAACAGAACATTTGGAAGGGGGAAAAGGCAATATTACTTTATGGATGGATGTACATCATGGGTCTGTTTCATCAGTCCAAGCACAAATTCAATTTAAACGATTGGCGTGGCGGTTATTGAACAATCATCGCAGTCAATTGATCCAATCTTTTTTTGCTAATCTGTCTTGGAAACCTGGAAGGGATGGGTGGCAATTACATGCAGACCAAATTCAATTGCGTATTGGCGGTGTGACCTGGCCTGAAAATCAATTAGTACTGAAATATGATAAAAACCAACAAAGTTACCGTTTATTTGTCAAATCAATCATTATCGAGTCTTTGTTATCTGATGCGATAAATTGGCCTAAAAGTATGAAAGCCTTGTTGGATATGAAGCCACAAGGTGCTTTACGGGATACTCAGATTCTTATAACAAAAAATATTCCTGTTTCAGTTATTCCCCCAATTCATGTTTTTAACAATCTCAATCTCGAGGTAAATGAGCCCTCTCATGAGTCTGTACCTTTGCCTCCAGAAAATGTGAACAAAGAACAACAGAACGGGATCAACCCTCATGACTATTCGGTTCGTTATTTATTAACGCGTTTTGAGCAGTTAGGGTGGAATGCTAACGCGAATATTCCCCAAATAAAAAACCTTTCGGGAGTGATAAATTGGCAACCGGAGCAGGGGCGTTTAGAGCTTGACTCTGAAAATACTTCAATAAAAGTTAAAGGATATTCACTGCAAACACTAGCAATATTCAATGGTGCTGTTGAGTGGAAGGAGTTAAGTTATGGCTTGCGCGTTAGCATGGAGCGATTCGTTGCAAGTCAACCTGAGTTAACTGTGAGCATACAAGGTGCTGTTGATCAAGTAACCATGAACTCTGTCGGAAATATCCGTCTTGGTATGGAGTTTTCAGGAAAAAACTGGCAGCAATGGACTCCATTCCTTCCTAAAAAATACATGAAACCCAAACTCTATCTTTGGCTGAAAAACGATCTTAAACGGATTACGGAAGCCAGTGGCAAAGTGACAATAAATGGCTTAGCAAAAGATTTTCCTTTTGATAATAACAACGGTGAGTTTTCCATAGAGAGCTATGCCAGTGGAGGCGAACTCGCGATTAATTCCAAATGGCAGATAGTTAAAGAAATCGATGGCTACATTCATTTAAAAAATCGCAATCTTAATATCTCGATTGTTCATGCGAATTTTCAGGGAGTTATCGCCAAGCAATTGAGTTTACGCATCGATGATATAGGAAAAAACAAAGAGATCATGATTATTAATGGACAAATTAATGATTCAGTTCAAAAAATGATAAATTATGTCATGGCATCTCCCCTAAAACAAAAGCTCTCTCTATTACAGATGCTGTTTATTAAAAATTCAGCATTACTCAATTTGAATGTCCAAGTTCCTTTATATCCAGAAAATGATGAAGTCCTGGCTCAAGGGAATGTGATGTTTCAAAATAATGCTGTAACGGTAAAGCATGAGGCAGGAAATTTTGTTGCCAAAGATTTATCGGGTGAGTTGAGATTTAATGAAACAGGTGTTACGGATAGTTTTTTGAGTGCAAATCTTTTTCAACATCTAATGAATATTAAAATTCAATCTGTTAAAACACCCAAGCCTGCCACTGTTATTGCATTTAAAGGAAAATGTACAGTGGATTCGCTTAAAAACCAATTTAAATTACCGTTGTTGGCTTTAGTTGATGGCACTTTTCCTATTGATGCGGTATTGAAATTTACGAATAAAGCTTCTGATGCAGACAGCATTAGTTTTAAAAGCTCTTTAGAAGGGTTATCTGTTGATTTGCCAGCGCCTTTAGGAAAAAAAGCAGAGACTAAAGCACCTATTGAGCTTGCTCTTCAATATAAATCTAAAAAATCAATGCGCCTGAGTGGCAGTTATGATAAACGTTTGGGAGCTGATTTGTTATTTAAAAATACGAAAGAAGGCTTTGTTTTTGATTCAGGACAAATACGTTTGGGCAACACCAATGCGAGTAACCAAAATCTGCCTGGGCTTTCAATAGTTGGTTCACTGAACGATTTTGATGTACACGAGTGGCGAGATGTCTATGCTCGATTTTCTTCCGCTCAAACGAACACTTCTTTACTGAATAATCTGCGTATTATTAATGTAACCTTAGATAAATTTAGCTTTTTTAAGCAACAATTTAATGCGTTAGTGGTTAAGGCAAAAATTTTGCCGAATAAGAATTGGTCTTTTAATTTACGGCAGAAAAATATTGCCGCAGATTTAATTTATAATGCATCGATTAATGAGTTGAGTGGGCATGCTCAATATTTGCATCTGGACAAAATGGATACCTCAAATGATGAGCATGCTGACTCCTCACAAATGCATCCGAGTCAAATTCCTAATCTGAATTTGCGCATCGATAATTTGTCGGTAGGTCAGATACAAATTGGTGATCTGACATTGAAAAGTAACTCTACTTCCGAAAAATGGTCTCTTAATTATTGTCGAATTGATTCCCCTGTATATCAATTTAATGTTCAGGGGAACTGGACACAAAAGGATAATAAAAATAAAACTCAGATTGATTTAAAGTTGAATATTTCCAGTTTAGAGAAAACATTAGAACGATGGAATGTGACACCAGCGGTACATGCCAAAAAAGGATATATGGAATTTCACGGTGGCTGGGATAATGATTTATATCAATTTTCTCTTGCTTCATTAAAAGGAGCAATGTATTTGCAATTTAAGAATGGACGAATTACTCATTTAAGTAAAGAAACCGAAGAAAAATTAGACTTGGGTAAATTATTAAGTATCCTCAGTTTGCAAACTATTCCACGTCGTTTGCAGTTGGATTTTAGTGATTTGGCGCATCAAGGGTACAGTTTTGATATTTTTCAAGGGAATTTTGTTGTGAATAAAGGCATTATGGAAACACAAGACAGCTACCTTGATGGTCCCGTTGCGTATGCAAGTATGAAAGGTGCACTGGATTTAGTCAAGCATACTTATGCTCTGAATTTGAAAATATCGCCACACATCACTGCGAGCTTACCTGTTGTGGCTACGATTGCAGGCGGGCCCGTTGCTGGAGTTGCTACGTGGGTCGCAACCAAAATTATTAATCAAAGCATGCAAAAAATTTCTGCTTACAGCTATAAAATTTCTGGACCTTGGAATGATCCTGTTGTCCAGCAATTGAGTATCGTAAAGAAGTTAATGAAGAAAGTGTAATGCTTGCATCAGGACATACACATGCATTGGACATTATTTGGATCAACACGTCTAGTTATTCATGCAATAAAAATGAAGGACTCCATGTTACACCTTATATTTGATCGTTATTGGGACATTTGTTTATTAAGAGAAAGTCCTGAAAATACACCTTATTCCGTTGCACGAATGATTTTGAGTGGTATTTTATTGGTTTTACTGATCATCATAGAGTGGAATTTTTCTTATTTTAATTCGTCTGAAGATGTAGTGAATAATGCGTATATGTCACTATGTCTCGTGATTTCCTATGTCGTATATACTTATTGCGTTTTATATTTTAATGGATTAACGTCTCGGCTGGTACAAACGGTTACATCGTTATATTGTGTTAATATTATTATCCATATTTTAGTTGCGCCTTTATTGTTACTTACTCCTTATTTATCATTGATTCATTTAACAAACCCATTGTTCCTCGTTCTAGGTATTCTTTATTTATTTCTAAGTTTAGGTTTATCTGTATGGCAGTTTGTGATCACGGCACACATTTATAAGTTCGCATTAAACATTGCAGCAATTCAATCAGTACTCGCTGCTTTTGGTTTAATTGCGGTTAATATTTTAACAGTTTCTTTATTACAATGAGAGCATTATGCATTTACCTATTTTAGGTATTAGTGGGACTTTTATGAGCGCTTTGGCTTTGTTAGCACGAGATGCTGGCCATACAGTAACCGGAAGTGATGCAAACTGTTACCCCCCAGTTAGTGATCTGCTTGCGGCCAAAGGGATTACTTGGACGGAAGGGTATGAGGACGCCAGTCTAGCAATGCAAGCTGATTTAGTCATTGTGGGGAATGCCATTAAACTGGGTATGCCGGTTCTTGAGGAGATAATGGAATCGGGTAAACCCTATACCTCAGGACCACAATGGCTTGCTGAAAATATTTTGTCCCGATATCAAGTGATTGCAGTTTCTGGAACGCATGGTAAAACGACAACAACATCCATGACTGCCTGGATTTTACACCAGGCAGGACTTAATCCTGGATTTTTGATTGGTGGTGTGTCTTCTGATTTTAATACCAGTGCTTGTCTTGGTTCAGGAAAGTGGTTCGTTATTGAAGCAGATGAATACGACAGTGCATTTTTTGATAAACGCCATAAATTTATGTATTATCGGCCAAGAATTGCCATTTTAAATAATCTCGAATTCGATCATGCAGATATATACTCGGATTTGGCGGCAATTCAGCTGCAATTCCATTATCTATTGAGAACGATTCCAGCAGGTGGTGTTGCGATTAAACCGCGAGATGATAAAGCGTTGAATGAGGTGATCGCCAGTGGTCAATATTCACGCATTGAGAACTTGACTTTAGATGGGGATGCACAATGGTCTGCTCAATTAATCGAGGAGAATGGTTCAGCATTTAAAGTACTGCATCAAGGTAAAGAAGTAGCAGAAGTAAATTGGTCTTTAATTGGACTTTTTAATGTAGAGAATGGTTTAGCTGCAATTGCTGCGAGTGTGAATGCGGGAGTTAGTCCGGAAATCGCGGCGGAAGCACTAGAGCGTTTTACACCGGTTAAACGTCGCTTGGAAGTTCGATCAAATAAGCATGGGATTAAGGTGTATGATGATTTCGCGCATCATCCTACGGCGATTACACGCACAGTTGATGCATTAAAACGTAGTAATCGGCACCAACGTATTTTTGCTGTAATGGAGTTTGCATCGTATACCATGCGTACCGGAGTTCATGCTGCTGAAATGGCTCATGCTTTGGCACCTGTCCATGGCGCTTTTGTTTTAGAACCTCAAGATTTCAATTTGCATGAAACGGTAAGTAACTGGACATGTCCTTATAAAATTTGTAAAGACCATAATGAAATTATTAAAGAGGTGACTCAAACAGTAAAAGCCTGCGATGCTGTCCTGGTTATGAGTAACCGTGGTTTTAATGGAATTCATCAAAAACTCATTCATTCTCTTGATGAACGGTTTCCTAAAATAGAGCGTGTTGTTCAGTAGGGTGAAGTGTCATAGAGAATTGTAGCCTGGGTGTGGCACAGCCGGAACCCTGGTTTCGCTACGCTGCACCCGGATACGATACTACGGAACCCTATACGCCACTGCGTGACGTACAGGGGTGAAAGAAACTGTACTCTAACGTTGATTGTTCAATGCCATAGCTACAGCAACCAAAGGATTTATTCCCTTATTTTGCATAGTTTGTAAATAACTGGAAATGCGACAAT
>JBOFJV010000186.1:0-2688 GCA_051657005.1 Legionella sp.
AGTTATTTACAAACTATGCAAAATAAGGGAATAAATCCTTTGGTTGCTGTAGCTATGGCATTGAACAATCAACGTTAGAGTACAGTTTCTTTCACCCCTGTACGTCACGCAGTGGCGTATAGGGGTGAGTAGTTACCTATTTTGAATGAAAAAAATTATTGATGCCGAGGAAAAAGAACGTTGCTTAATTGTATTCCGCCAAGCAACTCATGATTCAGTTGCTCGGTTTTATGATGAATTGAGTACGATACAAATAAAAGCGCACGAATTACGAGAAACAGCTAAAACAAATAAAGATTATGAGGATGCTGCCGATAAAGCAGAAGAACTTTATCAGACTTTAAAAAATGCAGCAAAAGTGTACTTCAAGAATAAAACGGCAGAATCTTACACTACATTTCGTACCCCATGTGATGGCGAAATTAAAAAGGCACGGACAGTACTCGAGCACCATCGCGGATGGAGTGATGTATTTTGTAATGTTGGTGCTGCAATCGCAGGATTGGGCGTTTTTTATTTAATTGTGATAGGGATTAATTATTATCTAACTCAAGGGGAACACTTGTTCTTTCATTTTGTTGAAACGGATTCAGCTAAAAAATTAAATGAATTTGAAAAAGCCCAGACGGCTCTATTACGAGTTTAAGACTTATTTTGTTCCTATTTGACAGATTTTATAGGATGCATTAAAATGTTTAAAATTTTCTCACACAGGGGTGCCAAATGCTTCATTTAATTGGTGAAGAGGAAGTAAACTACATTTTCGAAAGTGGCGACTCGATTGAAGGAATTGCACGTAGGGCAATCAAAACGTATAGAAATCGCCCCGGTTTCTTCACCCCATACCGTGATGGATATGAATTTGCTGGCGAATTAATTGCTCCTATAGTCTATCCGTTAGCAGGTGCAGTAACCTGTGTGTATGCTGCTTTTGCAGCAGTTGCTGCGATGGCCGCTTGTATTGCAGGTTTTCTTGTTGCTTCAGGAGCTGCTTTATTTTGTGCTGCTGAGCTTCGAGATGATGCGCTTGAATTTTCAGGATTGGCATTGCAATTTGCTGGAATAGCTCTTTTTACCTCTGCTGTGAGCGTTTTATTGGCGATAATTAGTTTTCCACACAGTGTGGCTTCTTTAGTGCCACGTTCTGCGGCTACTTTATTCTCAAACAAGCCTGTTGCGATGGAGAAAGAGCAAGATGGCCCAGACTATGCAGAGAGGCTAAGAGAGTATAATGGTGCGTTTGAATGTGTATAAAAGGACAATGCGCTGCTGACCCAGGCTACAATTATCCCTTAAGTTGACCCCCGGACGGGATTCTGGTAAAAAATTGTCATGTTCAATTTTTAATCCATATTAATATCAAACTGTAATGGCATTGTCTGTCGTGATCTGGACAAATCAAAAACACCATAGAGATTAATATTCTCCCTGAAATACGCTGATAAAATCGATAAATCATCCTTGCTATATTTGTCCTCTTCAGCAGAAAGCTGGTTCAAAACATTGGTTGTGTTGGCAACAGTGTAGAACATCACAGCATTAGCAACCATCCTACCACACGCAATAATTTTTTGCTGAATTATACTATTGTTTTCGTGAATAACATTGTCTTTGCCAAAAGTGATCCAGTCAATAAAATCATTAAACTCTTCACTTTTACAAGTAGCTGCTTGAATCTTTTTACGGAGGGGTTTTTGGCCAGGTATGGAAGCAGGAATTTATGCCAGAGTTTCAACACATGATCAGCATACTTTAGATATGCAAATTGAAGCGATGAAAAAATATGCTAGAGCTCGTGATTGGCAAATTGAAATAGAAGTTGCTGAAATTGGATCAGGTGCAAAAGATTCTCGACCTCAACGTGAAGAACTTATCAACCAAGCAAAACTACGCCAGATCGATGTAATTATTGTTTGGAAGTTAGATCGCTGGGGTCGTTCAGTCAATGATCTTTAGACGGAATAAAAAAAGCTAAAGAGTTTTTTAAATCAAGTGGACAATTACAAAAATTAGAAAAATGGCATGGAGAAAAAGCTTTATGTGTACTTCGTGCATGGACAGATATTTGGTTATCCTCCGAGTTTTCTTCTTGGAGTCTGCAAAACTGTATACAGCATGTTAAATGTCCGGTGTTGGCGATTCACGGTGAAGATGATGAGTATGGTTCGATCGCTTTTCCTGAGTTTATTGCTAAAAATACAGGTGGAGTGGGTCTGTTATCAATAATTAAAAATTGCAAACATATGCCTCACAAGGAGCAATCTGAAAAAGTAATAAATCTTACAAAACACTTTGTACAAAAGCATATCCTTTCTTCAAAATGAACTTTAATTACAGACAACTGTCTGACAAAAAATTACACATGACCCTTTTTTACCAGGATCCATGACGAGCGTCATCAAGGACAATGCATGAGCTTTTATAGAACCGATTTCGTATACTGATAACAGTTTATTGATAGTATCGGTTGCTTTGTTTCACTTTAATAAAACTTAAATCATTTTATGAATAAGAAAAATGTATGGTAATCCCCCCGCAAAATAACTGAGGTCAAAAGTAGAATTTTCTCGTAACCTATAACGAAGGAGATTATTCATGAAAAGATCAAAATTTACAGACAGCCAAATCCTATCGATTTTAAAACAGTCCGAAGGAGGTACCCCTGTTTCAGAACTTTGCCGCGAACAT
>JBOFJV010000187.1:0-2144 GCA_051657005.1 Legionella sp.
TCCAGTTATTTACAAACTATGCAAAATAAGGGAATAAATCCTTTGGTTGCTGTAGCTATGGCATTGAACAATCAACGTTATAGTACAGTTTCTTTAACCCCTGTACGTCACGCAGTGGCGTATAGGGGTGAGTAGTTACCAATTTTTTTAATAAAAAGCTCTATATCTTGATCAGGATCCAGGGACAATTCGTTACTGATAATGGCGCGAGAAAGTTCTTTGAGGGCTTCTTTTCTCGCTGTTGTCGTTTTCATGGCGGTTAAATCCGCAGCAATCACTTCCTCTGGCGTTGGAAAAAGTTTTACCGGCTCGCCATTGATAATGCAGTCAGTCTCTTTTCCCGCAAGCTCTATGAACTATCTATCCAGGGCACGCCCTCGTGCAACAGAAACAACTTGCCCTAAAATCGTTAATACCGCAAGCTCAAATGCATCCAACCCACCAGGGACACGTAGACCAGGATGATTTTCCAAGAGTTTTCCCAATGCAGGATCAGCACTGAGAGCATCTCGGACTTGCGCGGGATCGCAATCAAGATCGAAGAGATTTCTAACGCGAAGGCTTACTTCGTTTAAGATGGATTTATCAGGAAAATAAACAGCAACGACTAACTGGGAATTGTGTGTATCATTTGAGATGGTAATTTGCCCAATCGCTCCATGAGCAGCAATTACCCGATGCATTCGACCCATTATCATCAAACCATTCCAGATTTCCAACTTGATGGTTTCTATGAAAACGCATGACGCCATCGTAATCGAATGGTTGTTGATATGATTCGTATAAGACAAATTGCGTGCTCGGTTCTTTTTGCATGGCCTCTTCAATAGCAGTTTTACGTGTCATTTGCTCTTCCTTGCACCGATTGAATCTTACTTTAAGTTGTGCGACTTTTGTTGTTCTAATTGAAGAAGTGTTGCTTTAATCTCAAGGCCGCCAGCAAATCCTGTAAGTGAGCCATCAGCACCCACGATTCGATGACAAGGACAAATAATCGAAATGGGATTTTTGCCATTTGCAGCACCAACGGCACGTACTGCTTTGGGATTACCAATTGCCTTTGCAATATCGCTGTAAGTCTTAAGCTGCCCAAAGGGAACTTTCAGCAGTTCAGCCCAAACTGCTTTTTGAAAAACGGTGCCTTTGAAATCAAGAGGAAGCTCGAAAACCGTTCTTTCGCCGGCAAAAAACTCACTGAGTTGTCTCTCTGTTTCTTTTAAAATGGAATTGCTTTCATCAAGAACCTGGGGTTCCAAGCGTACCAGTTTCGGATCATCATGTTGCCATAAGATAGCCGACAGCCATTTGTCACTTGCGATTAATTTCAAAAGACCAACTGGAGTCTTTGCTGTCTTGAATTTATATATTAGTTCACTCATAACCCATTTCTCTTTAGTCTGCCTCTCGATTTCAGCGAAGAGTTTACTAGAACACTTTGAGTATGGATAGAGAAAGCAAGCGTAGGTCTGGCAATTTGTTGCCAGACCTACGCTTGCTGACCATCTTCACATTAATTGGACCACTATTATTTTAAATCGATATTCGCTGAGCACGAATCGGCAATCGAATAAAGACCGTCTTTATATTGTTTCTCCGCCATTGAATCAGATTGTTTAAAAAGATCGAGTAACTTAGGCTGAGCACACTCACAAAAAACAGCCACCATCTTAAGCTCCCCATCAGTAGCTTTGTCTTTATTCACATTCAACAGATTTTTGCATGCCGTCATCATGTCAGAGGCTGTTGTATTTGTGTTCAAATCATCTGTTGCATAATGCAGTAACGCATTAAAGAAACATATTTTTGATATTTTAGTACTGTCGACAGTGCGCGCATTCTTGGCTTGCTCAATAAGACAATCACACATCGTTTCATTGAATTTTTTATATTCTGGGGTGTTATTTCCCGGCGTATCATTTTTGGTTATCGCCTTCATACAGGATTTATGATCTGCATCCTGATCTGCAAAAATTGGAGCTGATAAAATACAGAAAGAAAACAAATAAGGCTCTACACCAATTAAGGGGGCACTTTAATCAAATTAGTCTAGACTAAGTCATTGATTTAGCGAACAAAAGGAGATTAAAGTGCCGAAGTACAATCTTATCCTAAATTTACCTGGATTTTCCATAGTAAAAGTGAGC
>JBOFJV010000188.1:0-15772 GCA_051657005.1 Legionella sp.
AAACTTAACGGAGCTCAATCACTTCAACCTTGCGGCTTACGGCTTACAACTTCCTTTGCCTACGCTTAACCATACGCGTTACCACATACAGCCAAAGGCTAAGTACGAAATGCGCTCGGTCGCGCTTTCCAGGTAGCACTTTCAGCTACTAGCGGTCGTGCACTTTCGTGGCGCACTTCAATTTTTTTCTAAATATAGTTCGTTCACCCCTGTACGACACGCAGTGGCGTATATGGGTGAGTAGTTACACTTAGGGAATATATTCAAAATCAGGAGCAGCTCGATAAAACGAGCGGTGCTGATGAGAAAGGTAATTTTTAAAGTTAGTTTGAACTAATCGCCGACAGCCATTGGGGCTGCTCACCACCGTCAAGCCACCTGCTTTGCGGGTGCGGTCTGACTTATTCATGGTGTTAAACCAACCTGGATTATGGCAACACTTACGCACAAACCCGCACGAGCTTGATGCATGTATTGAAGAATGCAATCGCCTGGATACCTCTGTTACTTTCATCTTTAGAGTCACCAAGAACGAAACCATTCTTGGTGAGCAACTGATTGAAAAGGGCAAGGTCATTTTTATATCCACCCATGCCATTAACCGGGATCCGCATTATTTTGAAAATCCCGATCACATCACTCTTGGAGCAAAGCAGGCACACCATTTTAGCTACGGTTATGGCAGCCATTTTTGTCTTGGCGCTAAACTCGCGCGCATTGAAATGCAAAGCATTTTTACAGCATTATTGGAGCGCTTTCCTGCGTTGTGTCTTGATACGAATAAACCCGCTTTAAGAAAGCATCACAGTCTGTCTTTTTCGGGATTTGAACATCTGCATTTAAAAGCAACTGCTCAGTTCATGGCGTCAACTTAAGGGGTAATTGTATCCTGGGCGTAGCGAAGCGGAACCAGGGTTCGGAGTCACATCGATAAACCTTGGTTTCGCTTCGCTGCACCCAGGCTACGAGACTTTTCTTAACATCGCTTAAAACCTATACTTCTACGGCGCATAGGCGAAGAGAGGATCAAGAGAGACAGCAACATATTGCCCATCTCACTTGCTCCAAAAAATTCAGATGATATATTCGAGAGAGACAAAATGAAATAACAGCCGAGACCAACGCATGTACAAATTAAAGGACTTATCAAAGGAAACCGCGTTAAAATTCATTATTCTTACAAGTGTTGTCAGTCTTTTTGCGGATATGACTTATGAAGGTGCACGCAGTATTACCTGGCCTTATCTGGCTTTATTAGGAGCCAATGCCGCGGTTGTAGGATTTGTATCCGGTTTGGGCGAATTATTAGGTTATGTACTGCGTATGGCATCTGGTTATCTTGCTGATCGAACCGGTCGATATTGGACTATAACGATCCTGGGTTACACCTGTAATTTATTAGCAGTTCCCCTATTGGCATTAGCTGGACACTGGTGGATTGCAGCCGTTTTAATCGTTTGTGAACGCGTCGGAAAAGGCATTCGTACGCCTGCGCGTGATGCCATGTTAGCTCATGCAGGACATAAAATGGGATTAGGTTGGGCTTTTGGACTGCATGAAGCATTAGATCAAACCGGTGCGATGTTAGGTCCCCTCATTATTGCCACAGCACTGTACTTCAAAATGAGTTACCAAAACTGTTTTGCTTGGCTATTAATCCCTGCATTATTTGCCTTAAGCACCTTAATGCTTGCAAGATGTCTTTATCCACGCCCACAAGATTTGGAGGTGCATCACGACACATTGGAAGCTCAAGGCATGGATTCGACGTTTTGGCTCTACTTGTCAGGAGCAGCACTTATCGCCGCAGGTTATGCCGATTTTCCCTGAATCGCGTATCACTTCCAAAAAACCGCGCTTCTTTCACCCATCTGGATTCCCATTGCTTATGCGATCGCCAAAGGATGCAATATATTGAGCGCGCCATTTCTTGGTTATCTTTACGATCGCAAGGGGTTTATCATTTTAGTCATCGTGAGTCTGTTGTCGTGTTTCTTTGCGCCCTTGGTATTTTTGGGCGATGCCAATCAGGCTTTGCTCGGAATTATCTTATGGAGCATTGGTGTAGGCGCTCATGAATCATTGATGCGTGCTATCGTAGCTCTGCTGGTGCCTAAAGAAAGGCGCGGCTCAGCTTATGGTATTTTTAATACTGGATTTGGGATTTTTTGGTTCTTAGGCAGCGTCGTGATGGGTATACTTTATGATGTGTCTATTGTGAGTCTGGTTATTTTTTCAATTTCAATTCAGATACTGGCAGTTCCTTTATTGGGAATTGTCTTAAGGAAACAAAAATCATAAGCGCTCAGGTCATGGCGGCCAATTTCTTCAAAGATTCGCCGCATAAACGGTACTGCAACAAATCCGTTTTCGGAGACGCCCCTATAAATTCATAAAATGCACTGGCTTTTTTATTCCAGGTAAATGCATGGCCTTCCATGCGACAACACTCTTTCTCAAGTGCTAAACGGGCGAGATTCGATAATAATGCAGTTCCCAAACCGTAGCTTCGATAAAGCTCATCCACAAATAAATCTTCTACATAAAGAATAGGCGCACCGGCCGATCCCGAGTACGAATAAAAATACAGCGCATAACCTGCAGGTTGTTTTTTATACTCAGCCAATAAAACAGAAAAATATTTGGTTTTACCAAAACCATGAGAGTCTATCTTTTCTAATGTTAAATTGATTTCTTCCGGCCTTTTTCGTTCGTATTCAGCCAGTTTTTTCACCAATACCAAGATTTTGTTTTTATCTTTTTTCTTGGCAATTCGAAAAGTAAACTCCATTTTGGCCTCTCCGTAATGAGCCTTAAGCAAATCGACTTACAGGTTGATGGCAATAAGGTGCTTTGTGATGTTTGGCATAATAGTCTTGATGATAAGCTTCCGCCGGCCAAAATACGTGTACAGGCAACAGACGTGTTGCCACTTGGTACCCATTTTTACGTAACATTTGGATTAAGCGTTCTGCCTCGTCAAGTTGTTCCTGATCATAATAAAATACAGCACTTTGATATTGTTGGCCTATATCAGGACCTTGTCCTGATTTTTGTGTTGGATCATGAATTTCAAAAAACCGTTTTAGAACATAATGAAAATCCGTCCGATCTTTATCGTAAATCACCAGGACAGCTTCATAATGCCCGGTGTTACCCTGACAGACCTGTTCATAACTTGGAGTTAAAACAGTTCCTCCGGTATAGCCTGATTCAACACGCAGCACACCAGGAATTTGCTTTAAAAAATGCTCTACTCCCCAAAAACAGCCACCCGCCATAATGGCTTCTTCGGTATCTAAAACCTGGTCGTCCGTGACAAAATCAATAGAAGCTGAATTAACACAATGACGTAAGTTGTTGTGCGTGAAATATTCCCCGGTAAATACGTGGCCTAAATGCGCATCACAACGCGCACAGAGTATTTCCGTACGCTGGCCATCGCGATCAGGGATCTGTTTTACTGCATGAACAATATTATCATCAAAACTGGGCCATCCGCACCATGATCTAAACTGGCTTGACCCACGAAACAAAGCCAGGCCACAGCGCCTGCATAGATAAGTGCCTTGAGTCACTATAAAATTAGAGGCCCCTGTATGAGGATATTCTGTGGCTTTATCACAGATTATCCTTTTTGCTAAAGGGGTTAAACTGGCCGTCTTATCAAGATAATTGTCCATAGCATTACCGTTGTTGTCCTTGGCAAATTTTATCGGCTAAATAACCTATAGCACCTGCATAGTAGATAGAATTATTATAGTGCAAAATCATCTTATAGTTAGGGAAGGTTAAAAAGGTCGGTCCGCCTAAAGGCTGAACAATACTGGCCTGCATGTTTTGATAAGGAAGCGTTTTGCCATCCTCCGTGCGCACGCCCATTGCAGTCCATTCACTCACTGGTTTCACAATGGTTTTACTTGCCAAAACCATATCAAATTTATTTGGCAACTTAACTTGAATTGCCCAAGGCTCACCGGCTTGCCAACCATTTTTCTTCATGTAATTGGCAATCGAAGCAAATACATCAGGCTTCCTTCGCCAAATGTCTTTGCGGCCATCACCATCGTAATCCACCGCATATTTCACCCAACTGGAGGGTAAAAATTGGGGTTGACCTGAAGCACCTGCCCACTCCCCCTTGAAATCAGCCAGGCTCACATGGCCTTCATTGAGGATACGTAAGGCAATAAATAATTCTTTACGGAAAAAATCCTTCCGCTTGGAATCATAAGCCAGAGTAGCTAATGCTTTGACTACTGGGAAATTGCCCATGTAGGTACCATAACTGGTTTCCATCCCCCAAAAAGACACAATAAAACAAGGATTCACGCCATATTGTTTGGCAACAGCTTCCAGTACGGCTTGATTCCTCTTAAATTCTTTACGACCTATAGCGATTCGATACGCATCCACACGTGTATTACGGTATTTGATGAACGTTAATCGATGTTCTGGTTGTGAATGCAAAAGACCTTTAATTTGATGACTTGGCTCATGTATGCCCGCAAATGCACTATCGAAAACTTCTGGTGAAATCCCTTGTTGCAATGCTTCGGTGCGAACATTTGCAACCCATTCATTCCAATTCTGTTGTGCAAAGGCAACATGATTTACCAGAACGTACGCTATTACAGCAAGCGCCCATTTTTTCATAGCTCTTCCCCCTGAGGTTTTTCTGTTACCACACAGCCATCCCATCACTTAAGATAGACCATTTATCATAAAACAAGCAGCCTGGGTGAAGCGAAGCGTGATCCAAATACCCGTGCAAAGAAAACCAGGGTTACACTTCGCTTCACCCAGGCTACACCTGCGCCTGAGCGACGCTTTAAAGAATTATACCGCGACTCTTAAAGCGCTTCCATAAATGCTACTAAATCCGTTTTTTCATCGTTGGTTAATTGCAATTGCAATACCAGGTTAAAAAACTCTACGGTATCTGCCAAAGTGAGTAAACGCCCATCATGCAAATAAGGAGGAGAGTCTTTAATGCCGCGTAAAGGAAATGTTTTTATCGGGCCATCGCCTACTGCTCTCAAGCCACTAATGGTTTGTGGCTGGTAGAATCGCTCGGTTTGCAAGTTGTGCATCGTATTGTCTGTATAATATGGAGGTGTATGGCAAGTGGAGCATTTGGCTTTACCAAAAAACAATTCTTGTCCGCGTAATTCGGCAGGGGTTGCCTTTGCAGGATCCAATTTCCCTTCCCAATTTAATTTAGGTGCCGGTGGAAAATCTAAAATTTCTTGAAACTCACCCATAAAATGCACCTGACTGCCTCGCTCAAGAATATTCACTCCTTTTTTGGTAGCAATCACCGGATCCCCATCAAAATAAGCTGCTCTTTGCTCAAATTCGGTAAAATCCTCTACCGTTTTCAAAGCCCGCTGGGAGCCAAATAGGCGCTGGATATTCACACCACGCAAAGTAGGCGTATTGATGCGATGACGAAACTCTTGCGGACGCGCATCACCTGCCAAATGGGTTGCTTTGTTAGTATGCCCATTCGTGTGGCAATCAAAGCAGCTTACCCCTCGGCTTGCTCTTACCGTACGTCGGTCCTCAGTCTGGTTGAATTGTTGCTGCATGAATGGAGTAACTAACAAACGCAAACCTTCTAATTGCTTCGGATTTAATAGACCATTGAACAATTCAAAATAGTTTTCAATAGTCACGACTTTACCTTGCGACACATCGCCAATATCAGGTCGCGTCGTTAAAAACATGGGCGCTGGATAAGGCGGTAAAAAATGATCGGGAATGTCGTAATCCAAATCAAACCGGGTTAAATCGCGATCTTCCTGCTTTTTAATTTCATCAATCGCAAACTTGGGAAAGAGCATGCCTCCTTCATGATGATTGGGGTGAGGTAAAGGCAAAAAACCTTGCGGATAAAGCCCTTTATTTTTGATTTCATCAGGACTCATTTTCGTAAGCTGATCCCAGGTTACTCCTTGCGGCAACTTGACGCGCACTCCATCCTGTACTGGTTTTCCAGTGGACATTTTGGCCGTTTGCGAAGGCTTATTGCTTAGATCATAACGCTGTTTTAACAACTCCTGTTGCCGATCATCAATGGCTTGTTTTTGACCACTCATCCGTTGCAAAACACTTTGAAAAGGTTCATGAAGGTCAACAGGCATATAACTTGACGGAAGAGAAGCGTTTGCATGGGGCTGTGGTGCAGGTGTATCAGCATAGCCTATGGAAAAAATACTGGAAGTTAAAACAAGGGAGCCTAAAGCTTTTTTTAACATGTTCAAGTCCATTTAATATCAAAAGAATTTTTTCATCATAAAGGACTTGTAAAATGAGTGCAATAGAAGACACAGCAGCCTGCATATCATTCACTACGTAAGGAAACAACCGGCTCCAACTTTGCGGCACGGCGGGCAGGATAAAAACCAAAGAAAATTCCCGTAGCAGCCGATACTAAAAAACCCGCTGCAGGAGGTAGCAGATAGATTGAAAAATTCCAATCGCTGAAATACGCCACAATCCTGGTCGCAATAAGGCCTAAAACCACGCCAAGAACCCCTCCCAATAAGGAAAGTATCACCGACTCAACCAGAAATAATGCTTGAATTTCACTGTTTTTGGCGCCTACGGCTTTACGAATGCCAATTTCTTTTTTACGTTCACTTACAGAGACCAGCATGACGTTCATCACACCAATTCCCCCCACTAAAAGCGAAATCCCCCCGATCACAGCGAGTAATAAAGTAAAAATATGGCCCTGACTTTCCATGCTGGCAATAATTTGTTTGGCACTACGCGAAAAAACACTCAGTTTAGGTGCCATGGAGCCAATGATTTGCTTTATTTCTTCAATCACTTCATCGATAGGGCTGTCAGGCTTTAATTCAATAACCACATTATTCACTTTAGAATCTTTACTGACTTGATTGATGCCCGCCAAGGGAATGATGGCCGCCTGATTGACGTCCTCGTTAAAGAAACCATTCTCTTTCCAGGGCTTGGCAACACCAATAATCGTATATAAAGATTGTCCGATACGTAATTGCTTGCCTATTGGGTCATCAAAACTGATTTCCTGTATTTGCCGAGCCAAACCCGATCCAATAACGCAATAATGTTCGTAAGTTTCCACAAAAGAAACAAAATGCCCGGAAGCCAACTTAATGTGAACAATTTTTGCCAAACGCTCATCAGCACCAATCACAGCCCCTTGCATTTGCTTTCCCTGGAAGCTCAGAGGATGATAAGCCGTACTGTAAGGTGCCATTTTTGCAATATAAGGAATGCGTACGGGTAATTGCTCCCATTGGGCTGTAGAAATTGATTCCGTCGTACTGCCCAGAGATTTGCTCATGGTTTTGGGATAGACCGCAACTGCCAATAAATCCGTACCCAGAGCCTTAAATTGAGCCAATGCTTTTTCGGTAGCCAGCTGCCCACTGCTGATTAAGGCAACAACAGCCGCTGTACCGACTAATATACCTAAAACGGCTAAAAAGGAGCGCAATTTCGCAGAAGTCAAATTAACTAAGGCTTGATGACAATGGCCAGAGAACTTCATTCGCCGCTCTCCATCAATACCATGCCATCCACCAAAGTAATTCTGCGCTGACATAAGGCTGCAATGTGTTCATCATGGGTAATCATGATGATGCTACGTCCTTGCCCATGCAAGCTCAAAAAGAGATTCATCACCTCATTTCCTGTACGCGAATCCAGTGCTCCAGTCGGCTCATCGGCTAAAATAACCTTAGGTTCTGTCACTAAGGAACGTGCGATTGCCACCCGTTGTTGTTGCCCACCTGATAATTGTGTTGGCCGATGTTGGGCGTAACGTGACATGCCGACACACTCTAAAGCCGCCAATGCCTTTTCTTTAATTTCAGCAGCACCTGCGCCGCGATAAATCAAAGGCAAAGACACGTTTTGCATGGCGCTAAACCGCGGTAACAAATTAAACTGTTGGAAAACAAAGCCGATGTTTTGATTCCTTAATTCAGCCGCCTCATCATCCGTTAAAGCGGCAACATCGCGGTCTCTCAATCGATAACTGCCACTGTCTGCTTTATCTAATAAACCCATAATGTTCATCAAAGTGGACTTACCTGAACCTGACGCCCCTACAATTGCGAGTAAATCGCCTTCATAGACGGAAAGGGATATTTCTTTTAATATGGTGGAACTCACGCCTTCGAGATGATAGGTTTTTACGATATCATTCAGCACCATTAATGGGCGTTTCGTTTTCTGCTGCACTACCCCATTTTGCGGTCGCTCTAACACACACTCTGACTCACTCATAAACCACCACATCACCGGCTTTTAAACCCGTTTCCACTACAACAGAATCCGCTTGCGCAGCACCGGTTGAAATGACACGCTTTTCAATAGCGCCTGACTTGTTTTGCAACTGCACAACACTTTGTCCTTTTTCGCGTTTTATGGCTGCAATGGGGATGAGTAACTGTTTGCCATTATCGACGCTTAATTCGATGGCAGCACTCATGCCGACTTTAATCCAATGCTGTTGTTCTGGAGTAAGATTCCTCACTTCGACTACAGCTGAGAAAAAAGGTAAACCATTGGTATTTGATGCCTGTGCATTGACGGCGACCAATTTCCCATTCAACTGATTTTTTCCAAAAGCCACCCCGCTTACTTTCGCATCCATGTCAGTTTGGATTTGGGTAATATCAATTTCTGGAACATCAATTTCGATACTGATCCCGGTGAGATCGCCAATTAACGCAATGACCTGGCCCGATTTTACCGTGGCACCCACGCTAACCCGTGTATTTTTATCGTCTCCAGATTTAGGCGGATAGAGTAATACACCATCGCTTGGTGCTTTTAAATGAATCAAATTATGATCTGACGCAAGAATTTTTTTGATTTTATCGAAGTCAGCCAGGCTTAATGTCGATAAATTTTGCGTGCCATGCTCGTCCATTTTTTCCAGCATTTCCGTCAGTTTACGCGTGGACTGCATTAACGTGACACGACCGGTATCTACATTAGACTTTTCACTCAGGTAATTATTTTTGGACAACAAACCTGAGGCCCATAAATCTTGTGTGCCTACAAATTTCGCTTTAGCGATAGTATAACTGTCTTTCGCTTTTAAATATTCTGTCAAAGCCTCATTAAACTGCCGTTGTAACTCGGTTGAGTTTAACGTTAAAATTTCATCCCCTTTTTTGACCAATTGCCCATAATGAAAATCCATGGTTTCAACTACAGCCTCCATGGGACTGGCAATCGTATTTTCATGCAAAGGCTGTACCGTCCCGGTAAAATGCAACAGCTTATGCATGGGCTTCTCTTTCACTTTATAGTGATGCAAAGCAGCAGTTTTTGGCTTTTCATGATGACCGCAAGCAGCCAAAACAAGGCAAAGGGAAAATAAAATGATGAGTCGTAATTTGTTCATCCACCATACCTTAATTTAATTTGCCAATGATCCAATGTTGTTCCCAGAGTCCTTTGCAAGTTTGAAATCTGATTGAGATAGGCAATTTTTGCGCCGATTAATCCTGATTGTGCTTGAATGAGTTGATTCTGTGTGTTGTTTACATCCAAAGCACTCGCGATACCAGCTTGTTGCTTTTTCTTTTCCAAATTATACGATTGTTCGGCCAATTTCACTTGTTTTAATGCCAATTGATAACGCTTTGCCAAGCTGTTGATGTTATTAATGGTATTGGTGACATTGGTAATCAATGCTCTTTGGGTAGCAAGCAGGTTGAGGCGATCTTTTTCCAGACGTATTTTGGCATTGATTAATTGGCTACGCCGGCTGATATCATGCAGGGGAACGGTTAAGGTTAAACGAGCCGCCTCGGTTATGTTATTGCCATCATAAATGCTACCGCCTCCGCCACGATTTGCAGTTACATCATTGACCAACCCGCCCTGGACATTACCCGAGACATCCAACTGCCACAATTGTTGATTTTTTGCTACTTTGTAAGCACGCTCATCGGCACGCAATGCCATTTTTTGTGCTAAATAAGCCGTATTGTGATTGAGCGCTTGCTCAATCGAGTAATGCAAATCAGGAACAATGAGCTTCTCTAACACCACATCACTGGGTACTGATATATGCATTTCAGGATCAAGACCTATAGTCTGCAGCAGATCTTGAGATGCGATTTGAAAATCATTTTCAGCCTGCTCCACCATCAAACTTAATGACTCAATTTGATACGACTGCTGAATATTACCCGTAGGTTCCAATTGACCGGCCTTGATTTTCTTTTCATTGGTGTCATAGGATTTTTTGGCTTCTTTTAACTGCAAACGCTGATTTTGCAGATTGTTGCCACTTAAAATAAGGGCCCGATAGGCAGTAATCACCTGAGTAATTTGATCCGCGACGGATTGTTGGAGGTTTAACTTGTTCAACCATTCATTATCCTCAGCATCCAACAGCGCCGCTTCATTCACACCTCGACCAAACCCACGCAACAACGGCTGAGTCAATGAAAAATTCAACGTAGGATTGTAATTGTTATTTTCACTGACATTATTGTCTATGGATAAATTGGCTTCGGTGCCAAGCTTTGTTCTCAGATTAAATTCAGGGCTCGCGATAACACTACGGCTGGTTGCTGAGCCCACGCCATTAAATTTACTGTTTTGAATGGCTCCAGAAGCGCCTAAAGCATATTGCAATTCAAATTCATTATGCGCTAAACGCAATTGATACCGTTGTAAGATGCGATCCAATTCGGCATTTTGAATATTCGCGTTATAGCGAAGTGCGAGTAAAATGGCTTCTCTTAAACTCAAATGATGTTGGGTCTTATTGCGTGCTGCAGGAGAGGTAGGAAGCTCTATCCAGTGATCCAGCATAAACTCAGGATTTTCTATCGCTTGTTGCAAACGCTCTTCGGCTTGTTTTATTTGCAATTCCTGGGACGTCTCAATGGACCAGCCACTACTTCCAAACAAACAACACAATAAAAAAAGCAGTGCGTTTTTTTTTGCCATCATTTTTTGTTCCACACTGCAAATAGCTGCATATCCTGCAAGCGCAATGCGGTTAATTGCCCACCCCAAAGACATCCAGTATCCAGCGCATGAATTTTTGGATCAGGACATTTTCCCATTAAAGCGGCCCAATGCCCAAAAAGAATATCGACCTCAATCGGTTTACGATTGGGTGTTGCATACCAAGGATAAAGATGCGCTGGCGCTTGCTCAAGCGTGCCTTTATAACTCAGCACTAAACGTCCTTCCGCATCACAAAAACGCATCCGCGTAAAATAATTGGTAATCATCAGCAAACGGTCCATTCCGTGTAGCTCATCAGACCATATATCCGGTTTATTGCCATACAGCTGCGTCAGAAAATCGCGATAATTTGCACCAGAAAGAGCGTCTTCAAGCTCTTGCGCAAGATGCATCGCTTGAGACAAATCCCACATGGTTGCGATACCAGCATGACACATCACGACTTGAAATTCCTCAGAATAATGCAAAATGGATTGTTGTCGCAGCCAATGGCCTAAATGTTCGCCATCAGCGGCGCGCAATACGTCTTGCAATGTGTCATCATGTCCTTTCCAAGGCTCATCACTAAATAAAGAAGCTAAGAGATGCAAATCATGATTACCAAGGGTTACTATCGGTTGAATCGGTAACGAACTAATAAAACGCAAAACGGCCAGTGATTCAGGACCTCGATTGACTAAATCGCCAACAAGCCACAAACGGTCGCTCTTCTCATCAAAATTGATGTGCTCAAGAAGTCTTTGCAAGGGTTCATAACAGCCATGAATGTCACCGATTGCATAATCAGCCACCGTTTTTTGCTCCAGGATTTAAGGTGGTTCCTTCATGCTCTACTGTTTGCCATTTTCCTGTGGCATCCAATTTCTGTAATGCGTTCGCTGAACTCAAATTTTGTTGCTGGATAAACTGGCTATTAAATTGTGCTTTATGGATCAAATCGGTTGCCGACATGGACTCCACTTTTCCAGCATTCATTTGCACCTTAACGGCTCCTGGTAAGGCTAAAGCATACTTGGAAAATACAATTCCCGTCTCCATCTGGCCATTGGTCTCAAAGCGACTCATCGCACTGCAATCCACGCCACGCTGATGCAGCCCCAAAGATAAAAAGCCATTTTGCACGGCCTGCCAATTTTTATACTCAGGATGTTCACGGACAAATAATTGAAACATCTCAGCGCACATCAACATGCCACCTGGAACCATAAACAAAGGCGCCTTATTCACCATAATCCGGCCTTCATCTAATGCATGAATCATCCATTGGATGAACTCCATCCCTGCAGCCTGTTCTTTTTCCAATAAGGTTTCTGGTTGGCCACCAGAAAACGTACCGGCTCGATAGCGACCACCATGACCAGCCGTACTGCGAACCATATGTTCAAGTAAATAGCGTTGAATTGCGATGGCTTCCGCGCGAATTAAGATAGCTCCTAACGTACCCGCAGAACGCTCATCTTCATTTAATAAAGCCAACCACACGGATAAAACTTCAGGATTAGACGCAATCCAGGCGAAACCACTTCCTGGCATTAACGTTCTTGCCATCAATAAATTGAGGCGGCGACGAAATTCAATTTCCGGCTCTTTTTGAAATTCATAGAAGTAATAGATCCCAGTGCTGGTCATGCTCTCGAGCAAAGGATTCCACTCTTTTAAAAAATGCCCGTTTGCATCGTAAAAGCTCACCCGATAATCCACAAACAGCTTGCCGATGCCTTGCAAAATCGCTGCGGAATAAAGTGCATATTGCCAAAGCTTTTGCTCATCAGACAGGGCACCTGGCTGATCACATACCATAAACTCTTGAAATAAGCTCAATGCAGCTTCGGTACGATTGAGCGCATGGTCGACCAAACCGCCTGGTTGCGAATAATAACTGTTTGTCGTTTCGGGCAAGTTTTGACAATAGTGAACTAAATTATCAATGAGCGTGCTGCATAAACTGTCGTAGCGAGCGGTTTCTAAACCCGAGAGCACCCTCATTTTCTTAAGTAATGTCTGCCTCTTGTCTTCGGACAAAAAAAGATTCGCATTAACGATGCGTGTTAAATCTTTTAAAGATTTACCTTGTGTTGACAAGGGGCCTTTGCGTTGACGTTGAAACAAAGCCATCTCCATAATAATTTACTAACTCAAATTTTATATACTTAAATCCCTGATAATTAATTTTATCACTAGTTGGAAATAAATTTCGCTAGTTGAACATATTCAGATACAGAAATTTGCTCTGGTCGTTTACTTCCATCAATACCTAAAGTGCTTAATTGCTCTATCGCTATTATCCACTTCAAATTGTTATTCAGCGTTTTACGGCGCATTGCGAATGCGCTAGCCACCAGACGCTCCAACTGGGCTACAGAAACTGAATCAAAAGGAGAAACACGATGCGGTACCAAACGTACGATCGCCGAATAAACCTTGGGTTGTGGATCAAAAGCCTCTGGAGGAACATCAAATAAATGCTCCACAATACAATGGTATTGCAGCATGACCGTTAATCGGCCATATGCTTTGCTACCTGGTTGCGCTGCCATGCGCTCCACCACTTCTTTTTGCAGCATAAAATGCATGTCTTCGATAAAAGGCAAAAAGCGCAGCAAATGGATTAATAATGGAGTAGAAATATTATAAGGTAAATTCCCCACAACACGTAACTTGCTGCCGAATTGACTGTAATCAAGGGTGAGCGCATCTGCAGGAATCAAATTTAATTTATCCTGAGTGCTCGGCAGCTCCGCCAAATATTTTTGTAAATCGGTATCGATTTCAACCGCGGTTAAATGCGATAATTTGCGCAGTAAAGGAACAGTCAAAGCACCTAAACCAGGACCAATCTCCAGCAGATTATCGTCTGGTTGAGGGTTAATTACGCGTAAAATGTCATCAATAATGTGTCGGTTTTGGAGAAAATTCTGCCCAAAACGCTTACGTGGGCTGTGCCTCACTTGAGTTCACCTTCAATAAAATGGATTAGACGTCGTGCATCATCTATCAGTCATGCAGAATATACTATTATAGCGCGCATCCCGATTAAAGAGTAGCCTGGGTGAAGCAAAGAAGGCAGCGGGAAAACCATAACCCTGAAAAAGCCTCTGGCCAGACCACAAATTTATATAGCATAAGCTGCGCAAAATGGTGTAAAATTCGCCCACTATGAACAAGTCTGGGATCGTTATGGCATATAGAAAAATGTTAAAATCAAAAATTCATCGTGCGTGTGTTACTGAAGCCGATTTGGACTATGAAGGAAGTATTACAATTTCTCCAGAGCTTCTTAAAGCGGCAGATATATTACCCTATGAAGCGGTTAATGTCTGGAATATTACCGCAGGGACTCGTTTTGAAACCTATGCCATTACCGGAAAGCCAGGCTCTACGGAAATTTGTGTGAATGGCGCAGCAGCACATTTAGTCACCACAGGCGATCTCATTATTATTGCTTCTTTCAGCCAGATATTGGAAGAAGATTGCTCTGCCTTTGTGCCAACAGTGGTGTTTGTGGATCAATTTAATCGTTTAAGAGCAATCAGAGCGGAACGAGTTGGTGTAAAAAGTAACGAGCTCGTAGAAGCATAGAATATAGATAGAATGTAGCCTGGGTGCAGCAGAGCGGACCCCGGGTTTTAGATAACCAGATGATTACCCTGGTTCCGCTCTGCTGCACCCAGGCTACGACCATTGAATAATCTTATGTTAACCCATCTCTTAGAATTACGCCGTCGTAGCCTGCATACCTTAATTTGGTTCGGCACTCTGTTCTTCCTTTTCTTTTTCTTTGCCAATGACTTGTTTCGTACCTTAATGAATCCGCTTCTCAACACACTCTCAGCGCAAGACGGTTTAATTGCCACCCAAGTCGCTTCACCCGTATTTACTCCGCTAAAGCTCGCTGCGGATGCGGCTCTGTTGCTGAGCGCCCCCTTTGCTTTATTGCAATTTTGGCGTTTCATCAGCCCAGGGCTTTATAAAAAAGAACAAAAAGTACTGCGTCTGGCACTGCTTTTAAGCCTTATTCTTTTTCTGGCTGGTGTTTTATTTTGTTTTTATCTGGTTTTGCCCTTCATGTTCCATTTTTTTGCACATGCCTTACCTAAAGGAGTGCATTACATGCCCGATATTGCTTACGCACTGGATTTTATTACCCAAATGCTGATGATCTTTGGATTTTGCTTTCAGGTCCCTCTGGCATGCTTTGTACTCGTACGTTTAAACTTCATTAAGGTACAAACGCTAAAAAAAATCAGGCCTTATGTGATTGTGGCCGCCTTTATCATCGGCATGCTCCTTACCCCACCTGATGTCTTCTCCCAAATCATGCTCGCATTACCCCTGTGTTTGCTTTATGAACTCGGGATTATTTTGGCTGTTTTTTTGATCTGACGCGAAGCAGTCAGACCGCACCCGCAAAGCAGGTGGCTTGACGGTGGTGAGCAGCCCCAATGGCTGCCGGCGATTAGTTCAAACTAACTTTTAAAATTACCTTTCTCATCAGAACCGCTAGTTTTATCGAGCTGCTCCTGATTTTGAATATATTCCCTAAGTTTAGATTCCTCAAAACCCACGGTAGAAACAGCATAGCCACGAGCCCAGAAGCGCTCGCTGTTAAAATTCCTTCTCCTGCCACCAAATTGTCGCGCAACCGCAATAGCACTTTTTCCTTTGATGTATCCAATAGCTTCGGAAACTGAATATTTTGGCGGTATACTAATCAGCATATGCACATGGTCTTGAACCATATGCCCCTCCAATATTTTACAACCTCGATGACTTG
>JBOFJV010000189.1:0-8590 GCA_051657005.1 Legionella sp.
ACGATGATGTTGTCATAATTACTCTCCTGTGAAACCGTCAAGTCCACAGCTGTATTTTGACATCATCGTCACTAAATCTGAAGGCTAAGCCTTGAGAGGCTCACTAGTCAAACTAGTGGTTTACCTGTCTTAAAATTAAAACGGGCTCTGCATAAACTTTGGCGGTTTTAGGTTCATATTGAATCAATTCAATTAAACGATTTTTGTAGATCACCTTTCCTGGGGTTATTGCAACATTTTCTCCAACTTTAAATGTTTCACTGCCAACAGGTGGTTTTCCGCTAATGGATTGCAATGTGTCTTCAAGGCAATTACGCCAACCATTTACAAAATTCATGCCTCCTTCGTTTATTGACGCAAAGAGTACTTCAGGATTCATAGCTGGTACATTTGAGGGCGAGAAAACGTCAAGAATTTGTCGAATTGTAAAATTAACAATTTGTTGATGATGTTTATTTACTCCACGAAGATTTGTAGTGGCATTATCCCACCACCGCTCCATCAATAAAAAAGACTGTGAATAGAAATTAAAAGGAGGGTCATTCCATAGTTCACTTTGAAAGCGATGATCTGTTTGTCGAGTCGAGATGCAATGTTCGCATGATTTATCGGTACATTGCAGTTGAAAATAAAGTAATATTTTTCCTATTTTTGCTATGACGTCTTTGTCCAAGTCGTATTGTTTACCCGGTGAAAAAATCAAAAAAGTGAGCCAGTCTACAAAAGACAGTATCAGCGTTTTAGGCGACATCCATGCAAAATGACTGAGTGCGGCATGGAACATTCGATCAAAATTGAGTCCTTCATATCCATTTTTGTCTGCCTCAAGAGGGAATGATGGGAATGTATTTACAGTAGCTTCTTGGGACTTTTGTTTTCCTTTATTCATGATTAACTCCCTTTATGAGTTCAGCAATTCAACTATAGTACGATTTCACCGAATATATTATTAAATTTGAATTTTAATGATCAGACCCATTATTGCGTAATGCACAAAGTTTAGATATTGAGACCACTATCCAATCATTAATATTTTGTGTAGGATGATTGCGTTTTATAATGAGAGAGGGATTCAATGTATAATGTAATGATTACTGGCGCAGGGAAAATTGGTAGTTTAATCGCTTGTTTGCTTTCTGAAAGCGGTTCGTATCAAATCCATTTGGTTGATATTGATTTTAATGGATCAGATGTGAAAAGGTTATTGGCTGCTGTACCAAAAATCAAAACAGTTGCCTTAGATGTTCAAGATAAAGAATCCACGCAAGCGTACATGGAAAAACATGGTATTGTGGCTGTGATTTCAAGTCTTCCTTATTTTTTAAATACCTTCGTTGCTGAGGCAGCTAAAGCAGCTAAAGCGCATTATTTTGATTTAACTGAAGACACTGCCGTGACTGAAGCCGTAAAGGCAATCGCTTTAGATGCGGAAACTGCTTTTGTTCCTCAGTGCGGATTAGCACCTGGATTTATCAGCATTGCCGCAAACAGCGTAATGAAAGAATTTGAAGAATCACATCACGTGAAGTTACGTGTAGGCGCATTGCCCCAGCGTGCAAATAATGCACTGCAATATTCATTAACCTGGTCGACTGATGGCATCATCAATGAATATGGCAATCCTTGCTATGCAATTAAATATGGAAAAGCAGTTACATTAGCTCCTTTAGAGGGATTGGAGATTATTCAAATTGATGGTTGTGAATATGAAGCATTTAATACTTCAGGTGGTTTAGGAAGTTTAGCCGAGATGCATGCTGGTAAAGTGCAAACGATGAATTATAAAACCATGCGCTATCCTGGACACTGCCAAAAAATGCGCTTATTAATGCATGAGTTACGCTTAAATCAAGATCGCCAAACGTTAAAACGCATTCTAGAAAATGCAATACCCAAAACCTATCAAGATATCGTTATCGTTTACGTGACTGTTGAAGGAATGAAACGCGGCGAGCTCACGGAAAAAAGTTATGTGAAAAAGATTTATCCTATTGAAATTTGTGGCTTGGAATGGTCTGCCATTCAAGTAAGTACCGCTTCCGGGGTTTGTGCTGTAGTTGATTTAGTCCTTGGCCAAGCAAATGAATATCGTGGGTTGATTCTTCAAGAAAAATTCCAATTATCTGCTGTATTGGAAAATCGCTTTGGTCGTTATTACGCATAGCCTTAGCAGAAGGTAAGCACGATCCTGGACGATTTTTGATTGGCTTCCAGGTCCTTTTTTGCTTTATCCAGACTACAAAGGAGATAGGAATGGATATATTAAAACATTTAAAAGTTCATATGGTTAATGCTGGGGCCTTTAGTGGTCAGGGCTGGCAGAGCAATATTCATGAACATAGGCTAATCTCTTATAGTCCAGCGAATGGTGAAAAATTAGCTGAAATAGCCACATGCACCATGAGCGATTACGAGGAAGTCATGACGCGTGCTCAGCAGGCAGCGGATGAGTGGAGAAAAGTTCCTGCCCCTAAACGAGGCGAAATTATCCGACAAATTGGTCAAGCACTGCGTGATCATAAAGATGCTCTGGGTATTTTAGTTTCCTTGGAAATGGGAAAGTCAAAACAAGAAGGCGATGGTGAAGTTCAGGAGATGATCGATATTGCAGATTTTGCGGTAGGCCAATCTCGGATGTTGTATGGGAATAGCATGCATTCTGAACGTCCACAACATAGAATGTATGAACAATGGCATCCATACGGTATTGTTGGAGTGATCTCCGCTTTTAATTTTCCAGTTGCAGTGTGGTCCTGGAATGCTTTTTTAGCCGCCATATGCGGTAACGTGACCGTATGGAAACCTTCAGCAAAAACTCCTTTATGTGCTATTGCGGTACAACATATTTGTAACGAAGTATTGGCCAAGAATTGTTGTCCAGAAATTTTCAGTTTGATTATTCCTGAAAGTCATGATGTTGTTGATGCCATGGTTCATGATAAAAGAATACCACTCGTGTCATTTACCGGGTCAACTGCAGTAGGAAAAGATGTTGCTGCAAAAGTTGCAGCACGACTAGGCAAGACCATTCTTGAATTAGGTGGTAATAACGCAATTATTCTTGATGAATCAGCTGATCTTCATTTAGCGATTCCAGCGATTGTTTTTGGTGCTGTTGGTACAGCAGGGCAGCGATGTACTTCGACACGTCGTTTGTTTGTTCATCATTCCAAGTACGACTATGTGATTGAGCGTCTGCGTTTTGCCTATGAACAAGTCACTATTGGTGATCCTTTAGATAAACACAATTTAATGGGACCACTTATTGATAAACAGGCAGTGGAACACTTTAATAAAGCAATAATTCGTATTAAAGAAGCTGGTGGTAGAATTTTATTTGGTGGTGATCCATTACATCGTCCAGGATCTTTCGTACAACCTACGTTGGTTAGTGATGTAAAAAATCATTGGGATATTGTCCAGGAAGAAACATTTGCACCTATTTTATACGTTATGCCTTTCCAAACAATTGATGAAGCAATCGCCTTACAAAATCAGGTACCGCAAGGATTGTCTTCAGCGATGTTTACGCAAAATTTAAAAAATGCAGAGCGTTTTTTAAGTGCCTGGGGTAGTGATTGTGGGATTGCCAATATTAATATTGGTACTTCAGGGGCTGAAATTGGTGGTGCATTTGGTGGTGAAAAAGAAACTGGCGGTGGGCGTGAATCAGGGTCTGATTCATGGAAAGCTTACATGCGACGTCAAACAAATACCATTAATTGGGGTAATGAATTGCCTTTAGCTCAAAGTATTCGTTTTGATTTGTCTTGATTGAATCGAGTTCTTGCAGCAGTAGCTTTTGTGCAAGAGATCGAATAAAAATTAAGTCTCACTGTAGCCCGGGTGAAGCGAAGCGTACCTGGGTAAATCAATGGGAAACAGGAAACTATGGTTACGCTTCGCTTCACCCAGGCTACATTTTATATGAATGAGGAACAAAGAATGCAGGGACCTTTTTTTATAAAAAAAGTCGCAGTTCTAGGCGCAGGGGTTATGGGGGCACAGATTGCTGCACACTGTGTTAATGCAGGCATTGAAACATTACTCTTTGATTTAGCATTCAAAGAGGGAAGCGCGAACGCACTGATTGATAACGCAATAGCTAATTTAGGAAAGTTAAAACCTACTCCTCTGGCAACTCCCCACACCGCTGCTTTGCTCCAAGCACGTAATTATGAGCAGAATCTTGCTGATTTATCTTCATGTGATTTAATTATTGAAGCCATTGCGGAGCGTTTGGATTGGAAGGAAGATTTATACAAGCGAATTTCTCCTTATTTAGCAGAACACACTATTCTTGTAAGTAATACATCAGGTTTGAGTATTAATTCGTTATGTTCTGTTTTACCTGAAGCACATCGCAATAATTTTTGTGGGGTTCATTTTTTTAATCCTCCGCGGTACATGCATCTTGCAGAGCTTATTCCTGCAAAAACAACAAATAAAGAGCTCATAGACCACTTGGAAACTTGGTTAACTCGCTATTTAGGTAAAGGCGTTGTCCGCGCAAAAGATACGCCTAATTTTATTGGTAATCGTATTGGTGTCTTTTCATTACTTACGACACTTCATCATGCTTTAGCGATGGATATGGGATTGGATGAGGTTGATGCATTAACCGGTCATTTATTGGGAAGACCCAAATCAGCAACATGTCGCACTATGGATGTTGTGGGTTTGGATACCATGCAACATGTAGTGCATACAATGCAACAACAATTGCAAGATGATCCCTGGCACTCCATTTTTAAATTACCAGAGTGGCTTGCCAATCTGATTAAAGAGGTGCATTTAGGGCAAAAAACAGGCCAGGGCATTTACAGAAAAAATGGCAAACTGATCGAGGTTTATGATGTAAAATCATCGAGCTACCGACCATCCAAAGCTGCTGTGAGTGATGAGTTAAAAGCGATTATGAGTAATCCTAATCCAGTTGCTCGAATGCAGAGTATTATTACTTCCAATAACAAACAAGCAAAATTTTTGGCCGCTTGTTTTAGAGATTTATTTCATTACTGCGCTTACCACCTTGAAGCAATTGCTGATAATGTTCGCGATGTTGATTTGGCAATTCGTTGGGGATTTGGTTGGATGCATGGGCCTTTTGAAACATGGCAGTTAGCCGATTTAGCAACCATGAGTCAGTACATTGATCAAGCAATCAAAAATAAATTATCGATGAGTTCTGCAGCTTTACCCGGTTGGCTTTTCGAAATCAACGCTTTTTATACAGAAAGAGGTGCTTTTTCCCCTCAATCTAATAATTACCAACCTCGAAGCCAATTGCCTGTTTATCAACGCCAATTTTTCCCAGATCAGGTAATTAAAGAGTCTAAGCATCCTGCTGCAGTAATTTATGAAAATGAAGGCGTGCGTTTATGGCATTTGCAAGATGATGTTGCTGTGGTGAGTTTTAAAAGCAAAGCCAATACTGTAGGACAGCCAGTACTTGATGGCCTGGAGGCTGCATTAGAAATTGCTGAAAAAGAAAGTCGTGGTTTAATTATTTATCAATCAGATGCTTCTAATTTTTGTTCAGGTGCTGATTTACGAGTGGTAGCAAAATTAATTCAAGACAAGAACCTAAGCGCACTGGAGTCAATGATCGCACAATTCCAGCGTGTGGCACTACGTTTAAAATACAATTCCATACCTACAGTTGCAGCCCTTAGAGGCCGTGCTCTTGGTGGTGGTTGTGAATTAATGATGCATTGTGATTCTGTAGTGGCTGCATTTGAATCGTACCCAGGGTTAGTCGAGTTTGGAGTTGGTTTAATTCCAGCGGGGGGGGGGGGTTCTGAAATGGCCATACGCGCAGCACATCGCGCACCTCAAGGTGATTTAATGTCCGTTCTACAAAGTTACTATCAGCAAATTGCTACGGCTCAAGTTGCAAGTTCAGCTGCTGATGCGAGGCATATGGGGTATTTACGCGATACAGACAGTTATGTAATGCATGCTGATGAAGTTCTTTATGTGGCTTTAGCGCAAGTGATGTTTCTGCAAGCTGACAATTACTTACCTCCTCTAAAGAAACAATTCAAAGTTGCTGGAGTTGAAGGTAAAGCGCGATTGCAGGCAGGTTTAGTAAATGGGTTAGAGGGTGGATTTATTTCCCAACATGATTATTTTATTGCTACAGAGCTGGCAACAGTCCTTTGCGGTGGCAATCTCAATCAGGACACTCTTGTGGATGAACAATGGATGCTTAATCTCGAGCTAGAAGCCTTTATTACTCTTGCTTCTTCGCCTTTAACGCAAGCACGAATTAGTCATTTATTAGAAACTGGTAAGCCATTACGCAATTAATGGAGATTTAGAATGACTAACGTATATATAGTTGATGCATTACGTACTCCAGTAGGTAAAGCGCCACGTGGTGTATTTAAAAATACTTTACCTGATGATCTATTAGCTCATGTGATCCGACAGTTAATTACTCGCTACCCATCCGTAGACCAACAAGCAATAGGAGATGTGGTTATAGGCTGTGCTATGCCAGAAGCAGAACAAGGAATGAACGTAGCGCGAATTGCTTCATTATTGGCTGATTTACCTCAATCAGTTCCTGCAATGACTATCAATCGCTTTTGTTCTTCTGGCGTACAAAGTATTGCCACTGCTGCTGAGACGATCCGTAATAATGACGTTCATTTGGCTCTTGCAGGTGGTGTTGAAAGCATGTCTATTGTTCCTTTAGGTGGAAATAAATACACGGCAAATCCCGTTATTTTCAATAATGATGATGTGGCTATTGCCTATGGTATGGGAATAACCGCTGAAAATGTTGCAAAACGTTGGGGAATTACTCGTGAGCAACAAGATGAGTTTGCTGCAGAAAGCCATAAAAGGGCAGTAGCTGCACAACAGCGCGGCGATTTTAATGCTGAAATCAGCCCCATAGAAATTACACTCCGCCAGGAAGATTTAGCGAATTCAGCAGTGGCTCTTAAGAAAAAACTGGTGAATCAAGATGAGGGGCCACGTGCAGATACTTCTTATGATGTTATTTCCAAATTAAAACCCGTTTTTGCTGTAAAAGGAACGGTGACTGCTGGAAACAGTTCACAAACCAGTGATGGTGCGGGGATTGCTTTATTGGCTAGTGAGCACGCATTACATCAATACGGTCTAAAACCAATGGGACGTTTGTTGAGCTATGCAGTAGCAGGTGTTCCGCCAGAAGTTATGGGTATTGGCCCCATTGCAGCAATTCCTATTGCTTTAAAACGTGCCGGAATTACTTTCGATCAATTGGATTGGATAGAATTGAATGAAGCTTTTGCTGCTCAGGCTTTGGCGGTGATTAAAGAGCTTGATCTTCCTCGCGATAAAGTCAATCCCTTAGGTGGTGCTATTGCATTAGGCCATCCTTTAGGTGCTACAGGTGCAATAAGAACTGCAACGTTACTGCATGGATTACGCAGAACTAAAGGCCGGTACGGTATGGTCACTATGTGTATTGGTACCGGTATGGGCGCTGCTGCGATATTTGAGGCTTTGTAAGCTGGAATATTTGTTCAGGTATGTGCTCACTTAAGAGATCGTTGTAGTTGTAGCCTGGGTGCAGCGCAGCGTAACCAGTGTTTATTGATTTAACCACGTCCCCTGTTTCCGCTGCGCTGCACCCAGGCTACGAGACAGTAATATTTTCTCTTTAGTTGCTGCCTACAGAGGATATGCTAATTTGATGTCAAATTGGAAGTAGTGTTTGAATGTGCTGATTCTATAGCTATTTTCTTGTACAGCATCTTATCGAGAATGTGCTCCATGCCTTTATCTTCTTTAAGATCCTCATTCAAGAAATAAATATTTTCTACGCAGCTTAAATGGCTTTTTATCACAGTGATTTGTTCCGTGTTAAAAAAATTATCTCGTAAATCCAGTTGATTTAGCTCTTTAAACTGGATGAGTGTAGAACAGAGTTGCACTATCTCTGTTGTTGTTTTTTCTCCTAAGTAGTTTCCTGATAAATTGAATACCTGCAGGGTTAAGGGAAGCGATTGAATGATGTTGAGTAGTTTGTAGAGTGGTTGTTCACAAAAGTCATGTAAGGCCAGACTAATTGAAATCACTTTTCGACTCAGACGTTGAAACAATTCTTCAAGTTGTACCGCCTTTCTTTTACTCAGATAATTGCCGCTGAAATTAATAATGAGTACACTTTCTGGGATAGCCCCCAAAAAATAAGACAATTTATTGTCGGTTTTCATATCACCCAAACAGTTATAACTGAGATCCAGGACATTAACGTTTTTAGAAATGAGAGTGAAGGCGGCTAAGCACTCATCAATACGCTCATGCAAGTCGTTTGTTTCTAAATCAAGATATTGGGTGATCAAAGGAATCTCTTGAAACGAAACAAGAAATTCTTCTCCATTTTTATCGTCAAGACCATTGATGGCATAATAAAATACGCCATGTTCTTGTGGCTTATAAAATAAACTAAGTGCGCCACGAAAGTGCACGACCGCTAGTATCTGAAAGTGCTACCGGGAAAGCGCGACCGAGCGCATTTCGTACTTAGCCTTGGGCTGTATGTGGTAACGCGTATGGTTAAGCGTAGGCAAAGGAAGTTGTAAGCCGT
>JBOFJV010000190.1:0-9815 GCA_051657005.1 Legionella sp.
TGCAAAAATAATGCACCGATTGTTCTGATTGATAAGGTATGAGTATGTAATGAAATTGTCTTGAGCCCATTGCCTTAGTAGGGCACGATGGGTTCTAAATAGGTGGTTGGCCAGGTGACTGGTTAACTCTACCAGCTAAGCGCTTATTATATACTTTTAAATGGTGATCGTAAACCAATTTCGGGATTAACTGTCTTTAATTTAGGCAAATAAATAACGACAGATAATGACTGATGCAACAATTCCAGCGAAATCTGCCAGTAATCCGGCTAGAATAGCGTGTCGAGTACGGCGAATTCCTATAGAACCAAAATACACCGCAATGACATAAAAAGTAGTTTCTGTACTGCCCATCATCGTCGCTGCAATTTTTGCAATCAGTGAATTGCCACCGTATTGATGAATCAACTCTGCCATCATTCCAGTGGAAGCACTTCCAGAGAAAGGTCGAATGAGCGCCAAAGGCAATACTTCCGGTGGCATGCCAATCATTGTGAGAAGCGGGGCAAGCAAATTCGCCATTAACGTAAAAAAACCTGAAGCACGCAGCATTCCAATAGCCACAATCATGGCAATAAGGTAGGGAACAATATTCAAAATGGTGTCAAAACCCTGCTTCGCGCCAACAATAAAGGCATCAAATACATTAATTTTCTTTACTGCAGCAGCATATAAAGGAATACCGACTATAAAAATTAAGAGCATCCAATTGGATAATTGATTAGCTAATCCACTCATAAACTGTTCCCTTCTTTTTTAATGCGAAAAATGGGCAACTTAGCGAACTGCTTTACTGCAACAATGGCAACAAAAGTAGAAATTATGGTTGCAATTAAAGAGCTCACGATAATGCTTGTTGGATTCGTACTGCCATTTGCTGCTAAATATGCAATTGCAGTTGCCGGAATTAATTGCACGCTGGACGTGTTGATGGCCAAAAACGTACACATCGAATTGGTTGCAATTTTTGCATGCTTGTTGAGTGCCTGCAATTCCTTCATTGCTTGCAATCCAAAGGGAGTCGCTGCATTAGCAAGCCCGAGCATATTGGCAGCAATATTCATAGTGATTGCACCCATAGCTGGATGTTCTGTTGGAATATCAGGGAAGAGTCGTCTTAAAATGGGCCTGAGCAATCTCCCTAATAATCGAACCAAACCCGACTCTGTTGCGACGGACAGAATACCCAACCATAACGACATAATACCCGCTAAGCCTAGAGCAATTTCAAAACCAAGCTTGGCAGAATCAGTAACAGCGCGTGCCACTTCATCAATGCGCCCATCAATGACGCCAACAACAACAGAAATAAGAATCATCCCCAGCCAAATTATATTCAGCACTCTTGCCTCCACCGTTTGGAACGGGTTAAGATATGGTCATTATTTGGCTTTAGAAAGAAAAAAATGATGACGTACACGCCTACTCCCTTAAAAAATCTGCTGTTTGTAACCTGTTTTTCTATTTCTTGCTTTAGTTATGCTTTTGACTCAAATGCCACTGAAAAACAAGCCGATTCCTCAATAGCAGCACTATATCATAGACTGAACAACATGCCGAATCCTTCAATGCAAGAACGAATCATCTGGATCAGCAGTCAGTTTTTAGGTAAACCCTATTTATTAGGCTCATTAGGAGAAGGACCAAAGGCACGCTACGACCAGTTTCCTCAATACCGAGTTGATGCATTCGACTGCGATACTTATGTTAATACTGTTTTATCTTTGGCTTTGGCAAACTCAGTTCCTGCATTTCAACAATGTGAAAAAAGCATACGCTACAAAAATGGTAAAGTTAGTTACATACAACGCAACCACTTTACAGGCTTGGACTGGAACCAAAATAATCAGCACAATGGAATACTTAAAGACATTACCGTAACGATTAAAGATCAAAATCACCATCCAGTTGCCAAAATCGCGGAAGCAGTTATTAATAAACCAGGCTGGTACGCATCCAAAACCAGTGAAACCATTCGCTTAGAAAATGCAAATCAAGAACAAAAAGAAAATCGTTTGACCGAATTGAAAAATAAAGGCTCTAAATTAGAAATCACTGCAGAAAAAGTTCCTTATCTTCCGCTCACTGCATTGTTTTCTGAAAAAAACAAACCGAATATGCATTTGTTTGCACAAATTCCTAATGGTGCAATCATTGAAATCGTACGACCCAATTGGGATCTAACCCAAAAAATTGGCACCGCGTTAAATATTTCCCATTTAGGTTTTGCTATTTGGCATAAAGGCCAACTCTATTTCCGCCAAGCTTCGTCAGAATATGGCAAAGTAGTAGATGTTCCAATGATTAAATACCTTGAAAGAGCTCAAAAAAGCCCAACGATCAAAGGCATCAATGTTCAAATTGTCGTGCCCTCAAAACCATTAACTGACTGTAAAATGCCAGTTTAAAACCTGGCTTAGTTTGGGTACACTACAGGAAAATTGAATTGAAAAGTGTGCCTGAGTGACGCGTAGCATCAATTGAGCTCAGAGCTTGAATAAAATTTAGATCCTGGGTTACGCTACGCTCTACCCAGGCTACGCAAGTTAGGATTATTAAAATGAATTATGGATTAACGCAAAAGCCCTCATTATCTACCAGCGACTGTCTTGTTCTTGGTGTATGCACCGATGCTGAACTATCTGATTTAACCATTTCTTTGGATAAAGAATATAATGGCTTAATCAGTAAACTGGTCAAAAAAAATTCTGAAGCTGGCGATTTACTTTGGCATCATGATCTCCATGGCAGCATTTTAATTATTCAATGTGGTGAAAAAGAGAGATTCAATCCAAATCAGCTTAAAAAAATGATGAATGAGGTCACCACAGCATTAATCAAACAACGAATCCACTCCGCAACGCTGTGCTTACCCCAAATGAGCAACTACTCTCCAGATTGGCAGCTCGAGCAAATGGTCGTTCAAATCGACAATCAACGCTATCAATTGCTGGATTTTAAAAAGAAAAAAGCCAAACCACATCAATTAGAAACAGTTACTTTTTATTTACCGCATGCAAGCGAGAACGCAATAAAGCATGGTCAAGCGATTGCAACAGGAATTGAATTCACACGCCATTTAGCCAATATGCCGGCAAATATTTGCACTCCGAGCTATCTTGGTGAACAGGCCATTCAGCTCGCTAAAGAATTTTCACAACAGATGAGTTGCAAGGTGATGGGGCCAGAAGAAATGCGTGAGATGGGCATGGAAACTTTGTTGGCTGTCGCTCAAGGATCTGCACAGCCCCCAAGACTCATCGACGTACAGTATAAAGGCGCTGGTAATGAACCTCCAATTATTCTCGTTGGGAAAGGGATTACTTTTGATTCAGGTGGCTTATCGATCAAACCAGCCAATGCCATGGATGAAATGAAATATGACATGTGTGGCGCAGCGAGCGTTTTAGGTACATTAAAGGCATGTGCTTTATTAAAGCTACCCGTTAATGTGATTGGATTAATCGCCAGTGCAGAAAATATGGTTAGCGGGACCGCAGTCAAATCAGGTGACATCGTTACAAGTATGTCAGGACAAACGGTTGAAATTATTAATACTGATGCTGAAGGTCGACTGGTATTAGCGGATGCACTGACCTATGCTGAGCGTTATAAGCCGAAATTTGTGATTGATATTGCAACCCTCACTGGCGGCATTATCGTGGCATTAGGCACTGTATCCTCTGGTTTTATGACTCAAGATGAAGAATTAGCTCAATTGATTGAAAACGCAGCCAAAGAAAGCAATGATCGCGTCTGGCGTATGCCTTTAGATGATGATTATCAAGATGCACTGGACAGTCCTTTAGCGGATATGATCAATGCTGGCTTTGATCGAACTGCCAGCAGTATCACTGCGGCATGTTTCCTATCTCGATTCACTGAAAAATACCGCTGGGCGCATTTAGACATTGCCGGAACCGCTTGGGTTTTTGGTAAACATTGCAATGCGACTGGCAGACCTGTTCCCTTATTAACTCAAATAATTTGCCATGTCGCCAATACGCGTTGATTTTTATTTATTAGCAAGTGATCAAGAAGATGCACGTTGGTTGCTTGCCTGTCGTCTTTTAGAAAAAGCCTATGCTAAAGGGCATAAGGTTTATGTCTTATGCAATCATCAACGCGATGCGGAGCTTCTCGACGAATTGTTATGGACTTTTAAAGAAGACAGTTTTATTCCCCATAACCTCCAAGGAGAAGGTCCTAAGCCACCGCCACCAATTCAAATTGGTCATGAAAAAGAACCTAGAGGATTTAATGACATTTTATTGAATCTTTCCGATGCCATTCCAGCTGTTTACCCTAAGTTTAAACGCATCATGGAATTAGTCATTAATGAAGAAACTAAAAAAGAGCAAAGCCGTATACGTTATAAAAACTATAGGGCAAATGGCTGTGAACTGTATACTCATCAAATTGAGTTAAAATAGTGTAAAAGATCGCTATGTATCAAAGGAGCATTTAGGTAATATCGCCAACTTAATAAAATGGCACTGAATTGTAGCCTGGGTGCAGCGAAGCGAAACCCTGGTTATTGATTTGCCTCAGCCCCCCTGGTTCCGCTTCGCTGCACCCAGGCTACAATTATCTATTAGGTGACGCCATTAAACATTCAAAATACGCCTATCCTTTTAATCCCACAGAACATCCTTCTCCTTTTTTATAGCTGCTTGCAATAAGCCAACTAAAGGAATTGCTCGTTTTGCCAAACTGATTTCTCTCTCTCCGTCATCATCCACCACATCATCTTCTTGTTTTTCTTGTGTAAGAGCTGATTGCAGTTTGTCTAAAGCTTCGGAAAGATTTTCTGCTTTAATCGCACCAGGAATTGTGCCACTATGCCCCATTAAAGAAAGCAAACGCTTGGCTACATCAGCAAAATAAGTAATGTCTTCGTAAGCATCTGTGTGAAACGTCACCAACATAAAAATCTCCTTGGTTCAAATTATCCATAAACCCGTAACAAATAATGTGCTACAGCATGCAATCCCATTGCCTCTCCCCCTTCAGGTTTGCCAGGCTTGCTGCTTAAATTCCACGCCATAATATCAAAATGCATCCAGGGTGTGGACTGCTTTACAAAACGTTGGAGAAATAAACCTGCAATAATTGCACCTGCATAAGGGTGATCACTCGAATTCGCCATATCCGCAATGTTAGAGCGGAGTAATTCTTGATAGGCTGGAAATAAAGGCAAACGCCATATAGGATCTGCAGATTTATTGGCAGAATCCATAATTTCTTCTGCTAAGTGATCTTTATTGGTAAACAAGGCCGCAATTTCTGTGCCTACTGAAACTCGAGCAGCCCCCGTTAACGTTGCAAAATCGATTAAGAGCTCTGGTTGCTCTTCGCATGCTTTTACTAAAGCATCGGCCAAGACCAATCGTCCCTCGGCATCAGTATTATGCACCTCAACAGTCAAACCATTGCGCATAGTCAAAACATCTCCTGGTCGAAATGCATCTGGACCAATAGAATTTTCGACCGCAGGAATATACATTTGTAAGCGAATAGGCAAATTACGGGTCATAATCCATTGCGCCAGACCGATAACATGAGCGGCCCCTCCCATATCTTTTTTCATCCAGCGCATTCCAGCAGCAGACTTAATATCTAAACCTCCGCTATCAAAACAAACTCCTTTACCAACTAAAGTCACTCGCGGATGTTTTTCATTTCCCCAAGTTAACGACACTAGTCGAGGAGCAGCCTTGGATGCACGTCCAACGGCATGAATGGCTGGAAAATTATCTTTCAATAATTCATCGCCTACCCATTGCGTAAATTGAGCTTTATGGGTTTTCGCAAGTTGCTCAACCACTTCAGCCATTTCTTTTGGACCTAAATCGCTGGTTGGTTTATTGACTAAATCCCGTACTAAAAAATGAGCTTGGGTTAATGCTAAAAGATCATTGAGTTCATCGGCATCAACAACCAAACGACGAGGTTGTACTTCATTTTTTTTATAAGCTTCAAAACGATATTGTGCCAAGGCCCAACTCATCGCAGCTTCCTGAGAGCATCCTCCTTGGACTTTATAACGATCTGGTGGTAAAAACAGTGCGGCGTTTGCTAAAGCCAACTCTTGGTTGCCATCCCCCATACCCACATAGACTTTATCTATAAGTCCGTCTGTATTATGGATGAAACACAGATCCCCCACTTTCCCTTTAAACTGGTGCAAACTAAAGCCATTTCGCTCTGCAGTAGTGAACACACCAATCCCATCTTCCCATTGATTTTGTGCAATTAAATAAAGAGGAATGGCTATATCGCCTTGGGTTTCATAGAATAATTTTGCTTGCATGTTTTTATTCCTTCACTTGGCCACGAAAATGAGAGGGCCTGAGCCATGTTAAACCTAAAACGCTAAAGTAAATTATCACCGCAGCCATCACATGCGTCGACAAGATACTTAAACGCGTTACCGGAGAAAAACTCAGCCAGTCACTTACTGTTCCACTCATTAAAATTAAATAAATACTGACCGCGCTATTTGCCACGACTAATTGCATACTGTATTTAAACCATCATGGAGAAGGTTTAAATACGCCACGTTTAATGAGTAAATACAGTAAAGTACCACAATTAACATAACCTGCTAATGCTGATGCTAAAGTTAATCCAGCATGCGCAAAATGCCAAACAAATAAAGCGCACAGTATCGTATTGACTATCATAGAAATAGCCCCTACTTTAACTGAAGTACTGATGTCTTGGCGCGCATAAAAACCAGAAGCCAATACTTTAACCATCATAAACGCAGGAACCCCTGCGCCCAAAGTCATTAAACTTTTTTGCGTTTGAAGTACATCATATGTAGTGAACTTGCCGTATGCAAAGCAGCACGCAATTAAAGGCATAGCAAATAAGCACAGTGCTAACCCTGAAGGAATTCCGATCAGCAAAATAGAGCGCAATCCCCAGTCCAATGCACTCGAGTATTGGTTCATACTTTGTTCTGCATGTCGTCTGGAAAGATGGGGAAGAATTACAGTTGCAACTGCCACACCAAAAACACCTAAAGGAAAGTCAGTTAAGCGATCGGTATAGTACAACCAGGAAACACTTCCTACTTTTAAAAATGAGGCAAAAATACTGTCAACCATCAAATTAAGCTGGGCGATCGAAACACCAAATAAAGCAGGAACCATTAATTTCAATACGCGATTCACTCCCGCATCATTGCGAACAACCTCCGGTCTTACCAATAAACCGCGTTGATGTAAAAAAGGGATTTGAAAAAGTAATTGCACAATTCCCGCAATTAATACGCCCCAAGCCAACCCGATAACTGGGCGTGGTAGATTAGGGCATAAATACATTGCAGCGAGAATCATACTGATATTAAGAAATACCGGAGTAAATGCAGGGATTGCAAAGTAACCGTATGTATTTAATACCGCCACAGCCATCGCCGTAAGTGAAATTAGCAGCAGAAAAGGAAAAGTAATACGCAGCATTTCTGTTACTAAAATGGCACGAGTACTGTCGTGACTAAATCCCGGAGCAAATAAAAAGATGATCGCAGGGGCTGCAAATATTCCAATTATCGTAACCACACTAAGGATTGAACCTAAATATCCAGAAATACGCGCAATAAAAACGCGCACATCATCAGGAGAACGTGTTTTTTGATATTCTGAAAGTACGGGAACAAATGCTTGGACAAAAGCGCCCTCTGCGAAAAGACGACGCATAAAATTGGGGATACGAAAAGCAACAAAAAACGCATCCATACCTGCTTGGGCACCAAAAAAATTGGCAAGAACCATATCACGCGCACAACCAACAATGCGCGAAATAAAAGTCATCACCGAAACAAGCGTGGTTGAGCGTAATAAGCTCTGGCGTTTAGGGACCATAATCTCTGTATCTGCTGCTGACATGGATTTATAAACAAAAATAAGATGTATTATGATATACCTAAATGATTCACTTACATAATCATAAATACATCGCACAATAACTTTCTGGGCATTGTCTTGTCTCACCCTATTGACAATTTATAACTCATTGTGCATGATCACCATCTTTTGTAACGTCAGAATGAGTGGAGATTTCTAAGTGGCAAATATTAAATCAGCGATCAAGCGTGCTCGCCAAAACGTAAAATTACGTAAACATAATGCCAGTGCACGTTCTATGTTCCGCACTTACATCAAAAATGTACTAAAAGCTATTGAAGCAGGTGATACAGATGCTGCTCAAACTGCTTACACAAAAGCACAACCTGTTATTGATAAAGCTGCTGGAAAAGGGTTAATTCATAAAAATAAAGCTGCTCGTATTAAAAACCGCCTGGTTGCTCGTCTTAAGACAATGGCTTCCTAGTCTTTTAATTCCTTCAAAGCTGAACTGGTAATTCCAGTTTAGCTTTTTTGTTTCCCTACCGATCGTTTATTCTAATAACTTACAACATCATCCCGAGTTCCATTGCGTTCTAAGAGATCCATGAAAATTTTAGCCCCAAAAGGCTTATGATCGAGTATTCATCACGACGTTCGAGCTTAGGAAGCGCGAAGCGCTGTCTCGAAGTCTTGGCATATAGAGCCCTTGAGATGGGACTTTGTCCATCATCAGGCCAACGGGTAAGGTCTCGTAGCCTGGGTGCAGCACAGCGGAACCCTGGTTTACGTACCTCGCGCACATTTACTCCCAATGTTTGGGAGTAAATTGTTGTTTGGCTACAAAATCCAATAATATGGCTGATTTTAAAAAAGCAAACGCGGTTACCGGCTCAAAGATGCCCATGTACTATCATCGCCATTATCAGCAACCAATCGTGCTCTTGCTGCCAATATGTCATCCATCAAGAATTCATAGATATCAGAATATTGCGCTATGTCAATGAGGTGTGGATTGATTTTGAGGAACTCAATAAGCTTTTCAGCTACTACTTCATCTTGAGGATACCGCATCAATTGTTTAAATGCATTCTCTATCTCAAAACCTCTGTTTTTAATGCGCGCTTCAAGCACATTCAGCTCTTCTTCAGAGTTCACTTGAGCAAGAAGCTCCCTGCACAAAAGAACATGTTTTCCGAGTAAATCTGCAATTGGTTTTAATTCTTTTAAGGCATTAATATAATTCATTGCTTCAAGTCTTTGACTCTCATCTAAATTAACTAACACTTCATTTAAACTCAATCGTTCTTTTGCTTCATGAATGCTTTTTGTAGCAGAAGTCATGTAATTAAATAGCCGTACCGCATTTTTGTAGTTATCCTCAGTAGCAATTTGGGCCATCACCTTTGACATCACTTCTTGTTCAGCATTATTCGTTAAACTAGAGAGAAATCGATGAACTGTTTTTATTTCATCGATTAATTTTTCAACAGTAACATCAAACGCAACTCCTGAGTTTACAGAGCTCAGCTCATATTCAAGGACATTAAGGTTATCACATAAAGACTTGATACGTGGTTCAGACGCCTCTAAGTTAGTAATAATTTGACTAGCCATTCTTCCTTTATCTTGAAAAAGTGGCTCTACACCAATTAAGGTGGCACTTAAATCAAATTAGTCTAGACTAATTCCTTGATTTAGCGAACAAAAGGAGATTAAAGTGCCGCAGTACAATCTTATCCTAAATTTACCTGGATTTTCCATAGTAAAAGTGAGCGGATATCAACCATTAATATTAGATGTAAGCTATAACCGATTAACCCGTTGTAGTCATTGTCAAAGTAAGAGCGTACGCAAGAAATCCTCGTATATACGCAGAGTTCATCATGAGTTAATCGGACATCGTCGAAGTATATTAGTATTTAAAGCGTATAAGTTATATTGTTATGCTTGTAGTCGTTA
>JBOFJV010000191.1:0-2717 GCA_051657005.1 Legionella sp.
CGCTCACTTTGACTATGGAAAATCCAGGTAAATTTAGGATAAGATTGTACTTCGGAACTTTAATCTCATTTTGTTCTCTAAATCAAGGACTTAGTCTAGACTAATTTGATTAAAGTGCCCACTTAATTGGTGTAGAGCCGAAATTTTTTGATTAACATTAAATCATATAGTATTATATTGTCTCCATCGGAGATGCTATGATAATTATTTTAAGAACTGATAATAATTCATCGATTAATTTCGAAGAAATTGACGCACAAAACTACTACCGCACTACCCCTGCACAACACATGAATCTTTACGGTATCGATGCCGAAGAGTATACCAAAAGTGGTTATTTAATTACGTTTTTATATGGTCCTACAAAAAATTCGAACTCGGGAAAGAGAAATCGTGAACATGTTCCTGATGCACTCACCGCAACCTCCTCATTCTCGGAAGGAAGAAAATACATCCATTTTATTGTTTTGGATGATTCCAATGTCCATGCCATTGAAAAGATCGAGTTGGAAGGAACAGTCAAGATGGAGATAGGTGCAAACGGTCCGGGTATTAAACGAGTATTCATCGATAAAAAGCACGATGAGAATAATCCATTGGAAGAAATACCGATTTTTTCCCCAGATAAAATACAACTTTTTTACACCAGAAAAGTACACCACCTCGTAGAGCCAGGCCACTATAAAACCGATTCAGAAGTATTGCTTGGCGGGCAATGGTACAATTTCATCACCAACATAGACACATTGAGCCACGGCGATTTTTTTGTGTTCCTCAATCAATATAATTCCGAAGCTCTAAAACGTAAGAAACCGTTTAATGAGGAAGATTTAATAAAATTTTTATCTGATTTTTAAACCAGGCCAGATGCCTCACGGGCAACTGCTCCAACAGCGGTAACAGAAACTCATCTAAAAAAACAGCAACATTCGTCCCGAAACACCCCTACTCCGGAAAAACATAAGTCCATCTACATAGTACAAGATAGAACAGCGCCTTATTATAATAAATATAAAGGCACCTATTTCAGCAATAGCGTTCCCCGCAGCACTTCGGATAAATCCTCACCAGCAGTGCCCCCCAAGAAAACCATAAGTACGATTTGATGATGAATTGGGTTAGAATATTGATGCTGTTTTATTCATCTTGAGATCCCATCCTCATAATCACTGATTTATGTTGTGATTCTGTCCTCATTTCCGCACCAAACATTGCAGTGAGAAGTCTTTCATACAAAGCCTGCAACTCTTTATCCTATATATTTTCTTCAGCCGTAGCAAAAAAAGATTGCGTATAATGCTGTGAATAAACATTCGTATTGGTCATATAAAAACAATTATTTTTTACATCGACATACAGTCCTTGAGTATATCCTTTTAGCGTCATGGGTCTCTCAATTTCAAGGTTTTCGGTGATTTCTACAAATAATTTTTTAATAGTTACTCTTGTAATTTTCCCGTTTCATTGGGTTGCAAAATGCCCTTGGCAAGAAATTAAAAATGGTCTTTTTGCGTTTTATATCTCGAGTCAGTATGTCGAAAGGAAGATAAAATATCACTACGCATAGCCCACAACATGATTCTTCCCTTGAGATTAATCTCCTTAAAAGTATCAAAGCATGATTTGCTTTCAGTCGGAAATTGATATTTAGAACTTCCAAGAGAATTAAATAGCCGCTTCATTTGCTCCTCGGTAAGCACTGTTTTACTCTCACAGGTTACCATGTCATTTTTTTTGGTTTTATACTCTAAAACATAGGTATCATTTTCAGGATTTTTAGATAAGAAATAAGCCCCTACTCCATTGGTTGAAAGAACTTTATTTACTTTACTCTCATCAAGTGATGAGTAAAAAACAACTAATGGGTGAGGACTAGTCCTTATATTCCCAAATTCCTGCTGAAATTGCCTGAATAATTTTTTCACTTTCCAGTGGTTGTACTTTTGCAGTACTGCAGCCCAAAAGCGTAACGCGATCAATGCTCGTATATTTTGCGAGTATTTCCCCTATGTTCTCAATCCCCAGTCCAGCAATCGTATTATTGAATTATTGAGCATGATCCAGCAGTACTAAGTTAGTACTCTTATCAGGATTTCTTCCATATTGACGCATATCCTCCAAAACAGTCTCCAATTGGCCAACATCAACAAGAAGCGTTTTGCCATGCCTTTTTTCTTTATTGGCATACACCAGATAACTGTCTTGTATTTCCTTATTGTCAATGCCATCCACTACGACAATATGTTCAATACTGCGTAAAAATTGCTGTTTGAGCTGTTCCGTATTGTATTGAGAAGGAAAATAGTTTATTGATTGATATGCATTTTCAAGCAACTGCATCGGTGATATCTGCGCAATGATCCATTCTTTTATTGTCTCATTGTCGATATACATCAATGCATCCGCATTTTTATTTACTGCCGCCAAACAAATTTTTAAATAAGTTTCTTCATCAAATGGAAGTCCATTTTGAGAAATTTGAATGTGCAGCAATGCATGCCCATTGTATTTCACTGCCAACAAGCACAAATCGGCTATACACCAATTAAGGTGGCACTTTAATCAAGTCAGACCGCACCCGCAAAGCAGGTGGATTGACGGTGGTGAGCAGCCCCAATGGCTGCCGGCGATTAGTTCAAACTAACTTTAAAAATTACCTTTCTCATCAGCACCGCTCGTTTTATCGAGCTGCTCCTGATTTTGAATATATTCCCTAA
>JBOFJV010000192.1:0-1503 GCA_051657005.1 Legionella sp.
AAAAATAATACACCGATTGTTCTGATTGATAAGGTATGAGTATGTAATGAAATTGTCTTGAGCCCATTGCCTTAGTAGGGCACGATGGGTTCTAAATGGGGGGTTGGCCAGGTGACTGGTTAACTCTACCAGCTAATTATCTCTAGAATTACGCCAATATTATGGTGCTTTGATCCAGCAGATGCTGAGTTTGAACAAAAAAATAATGGAGCTTGTGCCTCAAGAAAAGAGCCTTAAATCAATACATGGCATCTATTATAATCCGTTTGAAAATTTGGATTTAATTAGTGATTATTTTGCATATGCTGCATCACAAATTGGTTCTGCCAGCAGTTACCTGGCGTCGCATTCGAGTGACGAAAGTTTGTATCATAGTTCCCAGGAATCTTCTCCAGGAAGACAATCGCCCGTTTCATCATACTCTTCAGGGAGGTCATCCCCTGAAGCAGACTCCTCTTCTGGAAGACAGTCACCTGCGATGAGTTCTTCTTTAGATAGTGAGTCTGATTCACTTTCTCTTGGCACAAGATCTTCAGATGAAACGCTTTCAGAGGATTCATCCATCAAGAAAATCTATTTTAATTTAGCAAAACAGATCGCTGAATTTGAAAAGCGCATGGATGAATTTGGAGGTGTAGTCAAAAATATTAAATTTGTAAAAGAAGTGTTTTATCGCGATTTTATTCTGTTGCTTTCGCAACAAGAAGAGGCTTTATGTTTAAAACCAGGTGTGTTGCTGCATCCCGCTTTAGATGTATTGAATCAGTTGTTTATCTAGATCCTGTCACAATCAGATATTCCTTTTAATGAAAAGGTTGAACTGTGTCATGATGCGTATTTTATTAAGCTCATCATCAGTCAAACGCAAAAGGAACTTGATGAATTACTTTTTGAGTTGCAGTGGAATTTAGCGAATAGTGATTTGTTGTTAAAAGTTGAACTCAAACAAGATAAATTGAATTTTCTGGAACATATGCTGCAAGAGCGAATGAGTAAGCATCCATTAGAGGCTAAAACTGCTCTACTGGAAGCAGAGTTTTATCATCATTTAAAAAATCATTTGCATTTGTTAGTGGCACACGCTCGATCATATAAAGCGCTCTATACAGAGTTGTTTCAGCAAAAGTACGATCAAAATAAAGCGCAATTTTTAAAACAGGAACAGTGCATGGACGCTTTATTAAAATGGATTGATGATTTTAAAAGAGAAAACTTATTTTCTATGGTTGAGACTCGAGAACAAATTGGATTAGTTAAAAAGCAAACCACAAGGGAGTCAACTCAACGCGAAGAGAGTTTATCAAGCCGACATTACTTTTTTAGCGAGCAAACAACGGCATTGAAGAAGCACACGGAGAGTTTGCGGGGTAATCCCCCCATTTTTAACCGAAGCTAAAAGTAGAGGATTAGGCAACTAGTGCCAATTTCTGCCTTGGAGGAATTCCTCCAATAGCAGTATTTGGACGTTCATTGTTGTACGTCCATAACCATTGTGTCGCATGT
>JBOFJV010000193.1:0-13920 GCA_051657005.1 Legionella sp.
CCGCTTGCTGGAATATGGAAAACCTTCTGTGCCAAATTGAGAGGCCATGTGCAGTATTATGGTGTAAGTTTCAAGTTCAAAATGGTGTCAAAATTTCTGTACGAAGCCAAGAGGATAATATTTAAATGGCTCAATAGGCGGAGTAAACGCAAGTCGTTCGACTGGAATAAATTCGACCTATTCGTAAAGAAGCATCCACTACCAGATGCAAAAATAATACACCGATTGTTCTGATTGATAAGGTATGAGTATGTAATGAAATTGTCTTGATCACATTGCCTTAGTAGGGCACGATGGGTGCTAAATGGGGGGTTGTCCAGGTGACTGGTTAACTCTACCAGCTAAAATTTGATTTCATGAATGATTGCCTGACCACGAAAATGCTTCGCAAAAAACGCAACCTTACTTTCTTTCTCAAAATAATCATTACATTTTAATTCCAGCTTTTTTCAGATAAGCTGATTAAGTGACACGTATATTCGCTAGTGCCAATTTTAATAACAACATGTACGGGTTGGACTGGCTGAATTAACATTGCAATCTCCCAGCAACATAACCAGCTTATATATATAAGTGTAGCTTAAATATAGGGGGTGATCGCTAACGTGTACATAATGGAATCAACTTAAGCAAAAATGTCTCAGACTCGTAGCCTGGGCGCAGCGAAGCGGAACTCTGGTTTATTGATTTGGCTCATAACCATGGGTTACGCTTCGCTGCACCCAGGCAACAATTGCTTCGTCAAGGTAGCAAAAACGAAATTAATCTATTGATTCATCAGTTGGTCTATAATTTTTTGCAAGCTGTGCTCATTATCATAGTGAATGACTAAATAGCCTTTGCCAGACTTACCTGATTTTAACTTGATGGGCACTTGTAAATAGTGTGACAGGCTTTTTAATTGATCCTGGTAGGTCACTGCATGATCTGGATTAGTCTGCTGTTCTTTTATTTTTCCAGACTTGATGCGATCGACCAATTTTTCTGTTTCTCGTACAGATAAGTTTTTGGCAATAATAAGTTGTGCTGCTTGATTTTGTTGTTCTTCATCCAACATCAAGAGCGCACGCGCATGCCCCATATCTAAATCACCGTGTTCTAAAAGTGTTTTAACCGCGGTAGACAGCGACAACAAACGTAAATAATTACTTACTGCAGTTCTGGATTTACACAGCAGCTCAGCAACCTGTTGGTGGGTTAGCGAAAATTCATTGGTTAAGCGGTACATGGCACGAGCTTGATCCATAGCATTTAAATCTTCTCGTTGTAAGTTTTCTACCAAAGCCATCGCCATGGCTGTTTCATCATCAACGTGTTTTAAAACTACAGGTACTTCTGTAAGACCTGCCAATTGACTGGCTCGCCAACGACGCTCACCAGCAATAATTTCATAACGGCCATCAGTTAATTCACGCACTAAAAGGGGTTGTAGCAAACCTTGTTTTTTTATGGATTGCGCTAACTCCATTAAGGGCTCTTCTTCGATTTCGCCACGGGGTTGGTATTTTCCGGGTTGCAGGCAGTCAACAGCAAGTTTAAGTGATTCTGTTGCTGGTTTCTCTGTGACCAGAGTGCTTCCCGACTGGCTTAATAAGGCGGATAAATTACGTCCTAAACTACTGCGTTTTACTGTCATAAATTACCCCATTTATCCTGCTACAGTCTGTTTATTGATGAGTTCCGAAGCAAGTACCATATAGGCTGCTGCACCTGCTGATGTTTTATCGTAGTGTAAAGCAGGCATGCCATGACTTGGTGCTTCAGCCAGTCTGACGTTGCGTGGTACTACGGTTCTATAGACTTTAGTTGGAAAGTGTTCAATTAATTGTTTCGATACTTCGGAACACAGACGATTACGAGCATCGTACATGGTTCGCAGTACACCCTCAAGATGCAAACGAGGATTTACTGAAACTTTGACTTGATCGATGGTTGAGAGTAATGCGGCTAAACCTTCGAGTGCATAATATTCACATTGCATGGGAATCAACACCGAATCCGCCGCAACAAAAGCATTGATGGTTAGCGTATTCAATGCAGGAGGACAATCAATAAGAACAAAGTCATATCTGCTTTGAATGGGTTGTAAGGCTTTATATAAGAATGTCTCGCGATGATTGCGCTCCATTAAGCTGACTTCTGCAACGGTTAAATCGTCGTTACCGGGAAGTAAATCATAACCACAGGTTGTGGTAAGACATGCTTGCTCTGCAAGACAATCATGCAATAAGACATCATTGGTTGTATGTACCAACTGACTTTTATCCACGCCACTGCCCATGGTTGCATTGCCTTGAGGATCCAGGTCAATCAGTAAAACCTGTTGCCGATTTGCTGCTAAAGATGCAGCTAAATTAATCGCAGTAGTGGTCTTGCCGACCCCACCTTTTTGATTGGCAATGGCTATGACTTTCGCCATGATTTATTCCTTGGTTGAGTTTTCAATGATGACGCAACAGCGTTCACCGTCAACACCGGCAACAGTATATTGCTCTACGGTGCAGTTTTGTTTTATTTCATTTAATTCTGCATCAGGATAACGTCCCTTCATTGCCAACAAGATTCCACCATTGGCGATGAGATGTTGCGTCCACTGAATCATTTGCGTAAGGCTACTAAAAGCTCGGCTTAATACTGTATCAAAACCTTGAGCTGGGAGGTAGTTTTCGACTCGAAATTGTACGATTTCAACATTTTTTAGGTTAAGTTGTCGTTTAACCTCATTGAGAAAACGTGTTTTTTTTCCGTTGGCATCGAGTAAAACAAAATTTAACTCTGGTTTCGCAATCGCGAGAGGTAGGCCGGGTAAACCTGGTCCTGTGCCTACATCAATGATGCGATCTCCCTTAAGCCAAGGTAAAATGGCCAAACTGTCGAGCAGGTGTTTACTGACCATGGATTCAAGATCTCGAACTGCAGTAAGATTATATGCTATGTTCCACTTGTGAAGTAAGAATAAATAGTCCGCTAAAGGACTATTTATATGTTCCAAAGCGAATGAATGCAAGCTCTTTTCGAGCATTAACTTAATATCTACTTGATCCTTCATGCATCGATTCGCTGTTTTTTCAAATGAACTAAAAGTAGGGACAAAGCTGCAGGTGTAACACCAGAGATACGACCTGCTTGCGCTAAAGTAGTTGGTTTTATCTTTGTGAGTTTTTGAATGACTTCCGTAGATAAACCCTTCACTTCATTGTAGTCTAGCCATTCTGGCAAGACAGTATTTTCATGCTTACGCATTTTTTCTATGTTTTGCTTTTGTCGTTCAATATAACCAGCATACTTGTTTTGGATCTCAATTTGCTCACTAACTTCTGCGGTCAATTCAGGTAAGTTAAGATCATCGAGCATGAGCAAATGTTGGTAATTAATTTCGGGGCGTTTCAAGAATTCTACTGCTTTATGATCATGCTGCATCGCATTATGTAAAATGTCTTTCAAAACTTCGTTATGTCCTACTCGAACCCAAGTATTATGCAGTAATGTTTGGGTTGCTTCGATGGCGTCACGCTTTGCAGCAAAATGTTGACAACGTGTATCGCCTACTATTCCTAATGCCCTTCCTTTTTCGGTGAGTCGTAAATCCGCATTATCTTCGCGTAAAAGCAAGCGGTATTCGGCACGCGAAGTGAACATTCGATACGGTTCTTGAGTACCACAAGTAATTAGATCATCAATTAGAACACCAATATATGCTTCATCACGTCGTGGACACCAAAGTTCTTTCTCTTGAACTTGCAGTGCCGCATTCATCCCGGCAATAATCCCTTGTGCTGCTGCTTCCTCATAGCCTGTGGTGCCATTGATTTGTCCTGCAAAAAATAAATTGGCAATCGGTTTGGTTTGCAAGAATGAAGTGAGTCCGCGTGGATCAAAATAATCATATTCTATGGCATAGCCAGGACGGGTAATGTGTGCGTTTTCAAAACCTTTGATCGTGCGCACAAATTGTACTTGTACCTCAAAGGGGAGGCTTGTCGAAATGCCATTCGGATAAATTTCCTCAGTGGTTAATCCTTCTGGTTCAACAAAAATTTGGTGGGATGATTTATCAGCAAAACGGACAATTTTATCTTCAATCGACGGGCAATAACGTGGACCTACTCCTTCAATCACGCCAGCATACATTGGTGATTGATGCAGATTATTACGAATAATTTCGTGTGTGGCTTCCGTCGTATGGGTGATATGACATGGAACTTGTTGTGGGGGAGCACTCAGTTGTCCTAAATAGGAAAACACGGGTACTGGTGTATCACCAGGTTGAATCGTCATTTGACTGAAATCCAGTGAGCGGCGATCGATGCGTGGCGGAGTCCCAGTTTTTAAACGTCCGACAGGGAGATCCAGATCGCGTAAACTTTTTGCCAGGGCAACGGCCGGAGGATCTCCCGCACGACCTCCTGCATATTGATTCATCCCAACATGAATTTTTCCACCTAAAAAGGTGCCAACAGTCAATACTACGGCGCGAGCACGCAGGGTAAAGCCCATTTGGGTTACCACACCGGTAACTCGTTCCCCTTCAATCAGAAAATCATCAACTGCTTGCTGGAACAGGGTCAAATTATCTTGGGTTTGTAATTGTTCTCTAATGGCTTGTCGATAAAGTACTCTATCTGCCTGAGCACGAGTTGCTCGAACAGCAGGCCCTTTTGATGCATTCAATATACGAAATTGAATCCCTGCCTTATCCGCAGCTTTTGCCATGGCGCCATCTAAGGCATCGATTTCTTTTACCAAATGGCCTTTACCAATTCCACCGATGGCTGGATTGCACGACATCTGGCCGAGTAAGTCCATATTATGGGTTAGCAATAATGTTTGTGCACCCATCCGTGCAGCCGCAAGAGCTGCTTCAGTGCCTGCATGGCCGCCGCCAACTACAATGACATCATATAATTTTTCAAGATTCATGTCTGATCAATATTTGTGTAACAAAAAGAGGAATTATACACTTTTTTGCCAATAGTCCCAATACGAAGAGGCTGCATTTCCATTTTTTTCCAGAAAAGACAAAATGGAGGCTGCAGCGCTGCCCAGAATTTTAAAAAATAGGGTTATAAGGATCATATTCGGGTACTGGATCTGGCTGTTACTGGACTTGGGCAAAATGGTCTCCCGGAGATGGGTCGTTGATGTGTGGTGCTGAGTCATCAGAAACAAATGTCGCTGAGGCAATGATTCCTTGCTTTGGATTTGAGAAGAAAGTAAAGGGAGTATTTATAGAGGATATGGACATGGGTTCTGGTTGAATTTCATCAATTATGGATGACTTATTCATGACTTGTCCATCCATATAAAACACTTCGACCGTCTCCGGCAGAAAACTTTGGATCACGCTAAATAACTCAGGAGAAATATCATTATTACTTAAATTAATAATTTTAACATTGGGGCCAATACCTGAAAGGGCGATTTGTAATTGCTCAAGATCAAGCCATCCAAGATTGTTCCGCTCTAAATTAACAATCGATATATTTTTTGATAATGCATTGAATATTTGTTTTAATTCCGTGCCGCTTTTAAAGCCAAAATTATTCCAACTTAAGTTCACTTTATTTATACGTTCTGAAAAGGCGCTGAAAATTTGCACGAGTGACTCAGTGGGTTTCTCATCCAATTCATTCCAACTTAAGTCAACGGAAATAATATTGGGTGAGAACGATTGAACGATCGAAATAATATCAATATCTTCTTTAGCACCAAGTGAGTTTCCACTTAAATCGATTGCTATTACGTTGGCATTGAGCTGAGTAATGATGTATTTCGCGTGAGAAATGGTCGCAAGGTAAAACAATTGGAGATTAGAGTAGGTTTTCTCAGTAAATTTTGATACTGGCATTCCCTTAAACGAAAGGTGGGCAGTAAATAGATTATAATCTGACCCTAAATCATTATTGGGAGAGAAGGTGACATCGACGTATTGATTTGGCATTCTGAGTGTTCCTCTATTGGACAAAGATGCGATGTATTTTATCATGATGATCAAGTAATGTGCAGGGCGGTTTTATTTGAAACAATTTGTCCAATAAAATGGAGATATTATGGATTTATTGGAGGCAAAACATTAGAAGTTTCTTTTTTCCTGCGCTGAGTTTTTTTAAGTTGCTGAATACTTCGCCATAACTCATCACCTCGCCATAAAGTTCTTTCTTGGCTTTTGTATAAGACTTGCGAAAGAATCTGGACCTGTTTTTTAAATGAGGCGTCAGTAGACAGACTAGTTAATTCCGTTAAATTGAGTATGGGTGCATCTGGCCAATAGAGGCTTGCCCATTTTAATAATGTATCGCGAGACGATTCAGGGTTTCCTTGCATACACGCTTTATACAGTCTTTTTAATGCCGCTTTGTAGCGACTTTTCCCGGTATTTTTGAAATATTTTTGGGATGCCCATAAGATGATGGTTAACAACCAGGCACACGCAAAAAGTGCAGCAACGAGCCAACCATGATCGGTTTGCTCCGGGGGATTAGAGACAGGTGCTTTTTGTGACGACTCAGGAACATATTGATTTTGTGTGTTTTTTTTCTGATTTGTGCTTGCTGCTGGTGTAGTCGTTGATGGAGTTACCTCAAAGGTTTTTGCTGGTAATGTAGCATGTTCTTCTTTCCCTGTTTCAGTGTTAAACCAAGTGAGTTTTAATTCTGGAATGGTTATTTTTCCTGCCTTGTTGAATAAATAAGTTACTTTCATCTCCATGCGGCCAATGATTTCACCCTGAGTGACACGATTTTCTTCTTTACCTTTTTCTGGATATACATTAACGCCTTCACTGTCTGCAAAATGAAGCGTAGGTAAAAGCTGTGCAGGAATCCCTACGCCTTCAAGAGTTACGGTACGGATTAGCGTATTTCCTTGAGTTATTGTTTGCTCGTTGTTTTCATACTGTTCGGTTAATTTGACATCCTGTGCAGGCAACCATTCGTTACCTGAATATTCTTTGGGGATGGGTTGAACTTCTAAATTAATAGGCTCGTCCTTAACTTTGACACGTTCGGGATTAAAATCATAAATCAATGCAGTGAATACAGGTGACTTTATTTTTAAAGGACCACTTTTTTGTGGAAAAACAGCATAATTTTGTTCTTCAACAAGATAATTGATGCCATTTTGTTGCGTTTGATAGCGTTTCGCATCACCTAAAGGAACGAGCAAGGCATTCTCTACTTGCGGTCCTTTATAATCTGCGTCCAAGAGATGCTTTGAGTTGTATAAGGTGACTTTATAAATTACTTGTTGATTGACATAAGGATTTTTTTTATTTACTGCAACGGTTAAATAAATATCTTGCCGTTGATTTGAATTATCTGCTGCATTTTGCGAGGTTGCGCCAGTAGTTACTTCAATTGTTGTTGGCGAAGAGTGATCTCTGCCCATTTTAATAGAGGGTATGGTTAATTTACCTTCTTTTTGTGCTTTTAGAGTAATAACCCATTCACTGGAAGATTGAGATTGTCCATTGACAACTGAATAATTCATGCGTCGAGAAGTACCTAAAATCTGGAAATCCTGTTGTAATGGGGTTAGATCAGGAATACCTCCGTTTTGTAAGGTATCCTGAGTTAAAATCAATCGGAATGATTCATCGATGCTGACTTGATACGGCTCCACCTGTACTTGCAGGGTGGCATTTGCCAGCGCACTGAATAAACAAAAAAAACCGATAATTATTATTCTTTTCATTGATACCATCCGCGTTCTCTTCGTAAATGATCACGTAAAAACTTTTCTCGCATCAACCCACCTGGATCATCGGGAATCAGACGTAACCATTGTTCTTTTGCTTGTTGTTTTTCCCGTTCGGCTTCAGATGAGGCCTCCCCGTTTTTCTGGGCATTATTTTCTTTGTTTTGTTGATCTTTGTTTTGTTGATCTTTGTTTTGCTGCTCTTTGTTTTGTTGATCTTTGTTTTGCTGCTCTTTGTTTTGTTGATCTTTGTTTTGTTGATCTTTGTTTTGTTGATCTTTGTTTTGCTGCTCTTTGTTTTGTTGATCTTTGTTTTGTTGATCTTTGTTTTGTTGATCTTTGTTTTGTTGATCTTTGTTTTGTTGATCTTTGTTTTGCTGATCTTTGTTTTGTTGATCTTTGTTTTGCTGATCTTTGTTTTGTTGATCTTTGTTTTGTTGATCTTTGTTTTGTTGATCTTTGTTTTGCTGATCTTTGTTTTGTTGATCTTTGTTTTGCTGCTCTTTGTTTTGTTGATCTTTGTTTTGTTGATCTTTGTTTTGCTGCTCTTTGCTTTGTTTTTTTTCTTTATCTTTCTTTAAAAGTTCTTCAACTAATTTACGATTATAAAGTGCATCTTGATTGGTGGCGTTAAGTGCCAAGGTTTTATCATAGGCTTTGATGGCTTTTTCATATTGCCCCATGTGCGCTAAAGCATTGCCTTGGTTGTAATACCCTTGTTCCGTATTTAAGCCTTGGTACAATTCTGCAGCTTTTGGATAATCCCCTGCACGATAAGCTGCAGTTGCCTCCCAATCACTGCGTGTAAATGTTTCTTTGGCCTGTTTGAATTGGCTTTTTGCCATTAAATCCTGGCCTTGCTGATCAGAGGTTCGCCATAAATCGTGCCAATTAAAAGCAAGAGCAGATAAAGACCATAGTGAGGCAAATACAAGAATGACGAACCGCATCATACGCTCACCCTCTGCATCCAGCCGCGTCGAAATACGGGTAAAAACAAAAGTAATGCGGGGATTAGAAACCAACGCCCCTCATCACGCCAAAGTGGTATGTCCTCATCTTTACTGAGGACGAATTCGTTATTATTACTGGCTTCAAGCCATTGATCCAAGTTGCTTGAATCCGCAGTGTATTTCACTAATTGCCCTTCTCCTGCATCCGCAAAACGTTGAAATAAGGGATTTAGGTTTGTATCTGCTTTGACCGGCATAATGGAAGAGTAAATACCTGTTGCGGAAAGTTTTTTTGCTAAAGCAATCGATTCATTCGAAGGGGAGTCTGTTGTGAATACCAGGACCTGTCCCTGGCTATAACCGGCTTGCTTGATTAAATTACTCGCCTCATTGAGCGCGCTGCCTAAATTTTGTCCCGTTACTGGCATGATATCAGGGGTTAGAGATGCAAGCAGTGATAAAATGGTGTGTCCATCATCAGTGAGTGGTGAAACAACAAAAGGTTCGCTTGTAAAGACGACAAGCCCTAATTGACCGACATCTTTGCGTGAGAGTAAATAGTGTAATTTAAATTTTGCTCGACTTAGACGATTAGGCGTTAAGTCAGTGGCCATCATATTATCGGACATATCCAAAACCAATACTCTAGGTTGCATGGGTTTATAGGTGGCCACGGGTAATCGATACCAGGAGGGGCCTGCAATGCTTACAATCATTAACAAAATACTGCATAACAAACAGAGCAAGGCGCTCATGCGTTGACCTTGTCCTTTTTTCTGTACGAGATGATTGAGCAAATGAGGGTCACAGACTTCAGACCACGCATGTAATTTGGGTTTTTGTCGCCATAAAATCAGGGCGAGGCCTAATAAAGGCACGATCATGAGTAGCCACCAGGGCCTTAAAAAATGAAAATCAGCGCTCATGATTTGAATGCCTCCCTGTTTTGTGCCAAAGAGGAGAGGCTTAAGGTCCAATCCGCTTTTTCGGCTAACCAAAAGCAACAAAGCAATAAAGCCAATACGATAAACCAGGGATAATACTCTTTTTGTGGGCGTATCGTTGCTTGTTCCTGATGTACTATTTCCAGTTGGTTAATGGTTTTATAAATTGAATGCAATGATTCCGTATCAGTTGCGCGGAAATAACGACCTCCAGTCATGTCCGCCATTTTTTTTAAGGTATCTTCATCTAAATCTGCTGCCGCACTTGGCATAAGAAAACCATCTACGCTTCGAGGATCTGCATCAGAACCTAAACCAATAGTATAGATTTTAATCCCATCGTCTTTAGCTAATTCAGCTGCTTTTAGTGGTGCGAGCACGCCCGAATTATTTGCGCCATCCGTTAATAAAATAATAATCCGACCTTGTTTAGGGACATCATCCAGCCGCTTCACGGCAAGGCCTACTGCATCTCCAATAGAGGTTGTTTTACCTGCCAGTCCTGCGGTTGCATCTTCAAGACGTAATAGAATGGTATGCCGATCATAGGTTAAAGGAGTTTGCAAATAAGCACGGGTACCAAAGAGAATCAGTCCAATTTTATCACTCGAACGGTCACGTACAAATTGTTCTGCGGCACTTTTTACTACACTGAGCCGACTCGCAGGACGTCCATGTAAAAACATGTCTGGAATTTCCATACTTCCTGATAAATCTAAAGCCATCATGATGTTATAACCGTCGCGAGCAAGAGGTTTTGGCGCACCAATCCAACGTGGGCCAGCTAAAGCGAACACTAGCAGTATCCAAACCAGGGCCATGATTAACAAGGAATATTGTGCGGCAAGAGAACGTTTTTCTTGCTCGGCAATACCGACCATTGCTGAAAAAAAAGGCACTTTTAACGCCGTAGGCAGCATGACTTTCGCCCTTGGCATCAAAAACCAAAGAAGCAAAGGCACTGGAATGAGTAATAAAACCCACGGGTTTGCTAATTCGAACACGGTACGCTCCTTTGTTTAATCCAAAGATGAGCCGTGTGAAACAAAGGGTTTAGATCCATTGTTTCTCCTGTTTTAAATGGGGCATCGAGCAGCATGCCATTGACCGCATTAAAATCGACTTCTTTACCGGTGTCGTTCAAAAATTTAAGCCATTCTTCGCCATGTAAACTGGCAACTTGTTCTCTTGGATAATAAGCGAGTGCAACTCGGCGTAATAATTCTGAAATACGCGCACTGGTTAAGGCGACATTCAATTCCTTTTCATGGTCTTTTTGATAATGAGTCAATAAAACCAAAGCCTGCTTTTTTGCCAAAGCATGTCGATATTTATTATAAAGATGATAAGCACAAATAATCGCTAAAAGTAGTACCAGAGCAATCACTGCATACCAACCCGGAGCCAACGGCCACCAGCCAATTGGGGCAGGAATGTGAATGTCTTTTAACTGTACCAAGGGATCAGCGTTAGCCATTGGACCTCCGAGGGAAAGTGTGACGAACCAATTGCGCTAAATCCTGTTCAGCGGTTACCTGAACGTATTGAATGTGTAAACGGCGCATTTGATCTTGCAATTGTTCGATTCGTTGTTGGCAATAGAGCTCATAAGCGGTGTTCACTGAGCTCACACTGGTATCCAGGATGATTTCTTGCTGTCCATTCGTTATTGCATATCGCTGCGGTTTGGGTGGAGCAAGTTCGACTCGGTCACAAATATGATATGCCAAAATGTCATTATGGCTGCGCAATCTATTTAAATGCTGTTCACACTCATTATCTAAAGAGTAAAAATCACTAATGATGACAAGAATGCTTCCAGGTCTAACCACGCGACGTAGCCGTACTAATGCATCACTAAGTAATCTGGGTTTGGCTTCTCGTTGTTCTTCAGTTTGATCCGTATAACGACTTAAGGCTGCCAGCATGGGAAGTACACCCATATCGCGGCTGCGTGGAGTAAATTCACTGTGTGCGGTTGCCGAGAAGAATACGCCACCTACTCTATCGCCTTCTTTGATTACAGTCCATGCAAGAAGCGCTGCCAAACGGGCTGCAATCACTGATTTAAATGCAATGCGTGTACCGAAAATCATTGACGGATTAAAGTCGGTGAGAATGACTACGGGGCGCTCTCGTTCCTCTTGATAGATTTTAACGTGAGGTCTTCCCGTGCGCGCGGTTACCCGCCATTCCATATGACGTATTTCATCACCTGCCTGATAATTTCTGACTTCCGCAAAATCCATTCCACGACCACGTAATTTGGACAGATGATTTCCTGCTCGTATTGCTCGACCTTCTGGTCGATAATGAACCGATTGAACATAACGTCTTAGTTCAATCAATTCATTGAGTTCTGCAATAACGCCATTCGCCATAAAAACCTCGAATACTTCATCAGAATAAGTTATAAGCTCCTAAGGAACTGCAACCAAGCGTAATAACGAGTCAATAAAGTCATCGCTGTTGATTCCCTCAGCTTCCGCTTCAAAACTTAGTAAAATTCTATGTCGCAATACATCCTTGGCGATCACATGAATGTCATCTGGGGTAACATAGTCTCTGCCGGCAAGCCAGGCATGAGCTTTTGAACAGCGATCCAAAGCAATCGTGGCACGCGAACTTGCGCCAAACCGTAACCAACGCCCCAATTCTTCGCTGTACATGCCTGGATGACGTGTTGCTACGACTAATTGCACCAGATAATTTTCTAATGCTTCGCTGGTATGAACGTTTAGGACTTGTTTGCGTGCTTCAAATAATGTTTTTTGTGACAGTTTTTCGGTTGGGACTGGTTGTGTCGTCATCGCTGCACCTAATGCTTCTTTGCGTGACATGGCTAAAATATCGTGTTCTACTTTGGCATCAGGGTAACTGATTTTGACATACATTAAAAAACGATCCAATTGCGCCTCAGGCAAGGGATAGGTTCCTTCTTGTTCAATTGGGTTTTGTGTTGCCATGACTAAAAATAATTCGGGTAACGGGTAGGTTTTGCCCCCAATAGTGACTTGCCTTTCGGCCATCGCTTCGAGTAAAGCGGATTGTACTTTTGCTGGAGCACGGTTAATTTCATCGGCGAGAAGTAAGTGGTGGAATATTGGGCCTGGTTGAAAGACAAAAGAGCCATTTTGTGGATGGTATACATCAGTCCCAGTGAGATCTCCAGGCAATAAATCCGGAGTGAATTGAATGCGATGAAAATTACCTTCGACCCCATCGGAGAGTTCTTTAACCGCACGCGTTTTTGCTAATCCAGGAGCGCCCTCTACTAATAAGTGCCCGTCAGCAAGTAGTGCGATAAGTAACCGTGAGATTAACCCTTGTTGGCCTAAAATTTGTGAATTTAAGTGAGTACTTAATCGTGCAATTTGGTGTTGTACCGAATTCCCGGTTTTATTTTCTTCTAGTTGCGCTTGCTCCATAGTTTTTTACCTTAATCTCAATCATTTCGAACAGAGTTAATAAAAAAAACTTATCCTAGCGTGAATTGTATTCGATGCCAAGAGTTAAACGTGTTTCTTGTTTATGATTTGTCCACAAACGGTATTTGTAGCCTGGGTGCAGCGAAGCGGAACCAGGGTTGATTGATTTAATTTAGTCCTCTGGTTTCGCTTCTCTGCACTCAGGCTACGAAATTATCCGATTGTACTTGATGCTACAATTTATGAGTTTTATTGCTGATAATCAGGCTGCAACTCCAATGGCATCATCAATTGCAGTTTCTGATAGAGAGAAATAATCTCTTCACAAAACACATGGAACTGTTGTTGATTTTCCCATAAATCATATTCAGTTCATTTATAAACAGATTGTTGCTTGGCAAGCGTCTTCAATAAAATGATTTCTTGATTAGAAAATCCTAAATGACTGTTTAATTCAACAAGCTCCATCAATTTCTTGTATTCTTTGATTGGGCGATGATCGTGCAAACAATACGCTTTTAGGGTGAGTTGAAATGCTTGATACATGAGGTAGGTTACAGGGGTTAATGCGGTTATTTAATCACCATGTGGAAATGCTCCCTGAGTAATCTCCTGCAGTAAATAATCAGCAGCATATGCATGTTTGGTGGCAATATGGAGCCTTTCTAAAGGAGATAAATAACGTTTGTCCATGAAGAAGTTTTCCTGATTAATTCGATTTCTTTTCAGCTGTGTTAAAATAGGCCTCATTATATCCATGAATTGTAACTACTCACCCCTATACGCCACTGCGTGTCGTACAGGGGTGAACGAACTATATTTAGAAAAAAATTGAAGTGCGCCACGAAAGTGCACGACCGCTAGTAGCTGAAAGTGCTACCGGGAAAGCGCGACCGAGCG
>JBOFJV010000194.1:0-6200 GCA_051657005.1 Legionella sp.
TACCTACCTTCTTAGGCATGCTGACTGAATTAAAGCAAAGTGCTTTTAAGGCTTTAGCTTCATTGGGTAAGACCCTGGGAGCTTGGAAAGATGAAGTCGCCAGAATGTGGCGGTTTAGTAAATCAAATGGAATCACAGAAAGGTTTCATCGTAAAATAAAACTAATTCAGCGAAGAGCTTATGGTTTTAGAAAATTTGAAAATTACAGAGTGCGTGTTAAGGTGCTCTGTTGGTGATTAGAGCTGCCACCTTAAATGGGAAAGAGCCAAAAAGTTGGGGAAGATGGACTACTTATGCGGAAGAACTCTTGGTGAGGAAGGATCATCTGAGTCAGGTTGCGACGATTACCTCAGGACAAATTAAAAAATTGAATCAAGCAGGCATTACAACCATGACCTCGTTAGCGCAAACTGACAAGCAATGGATAAAAGGAATTAATCCCGAACGTTTTCTGCGTTTGCACGCACAAGCAAAAATTCAAAAAGAAAGCAGAGGCAAAGAGGTTCCTTTGTACCAATTCATTCCTCATGTTGCCGGACAAAAACAAGGATTTGCACTTCTACCCAAATATTCAGCTCGAGATGTATTTTTTGATATCGAATGATTTCCTCTTGAAGAATGAGGATTGGAGTATCTCTGGGGAGTAACCTATTTTGATGCACAAGGTGAGCGTCAGTATCAGGATTTTTGGGCCCACAATTGTGAACAAGAAAAAGAGGCGTTTCGTGCTTTTGTAGCTTGGGTTTATCAGCGCTGGCAAGAAGATCCGCAGATGCATATTTATCATTATGCCAGTTATGAAGTTTCAGCATGTCGTAAGCTGATGGGGAGATACGGCATTTGCGAGGAGGAAATCGATCAGTTATTGCGTAATTAAGTGTTTGTGGATTTATATAAAATTGTTAAAGCCGCTTTGATTATTGGTGAGCCACGCTACTCCATTAAAAATGTGGAGCATTTATATCGCAGCAAACGCACCACGGAATTGGGCTATGGGGTGGATTCGGTTGTCGTGTATGAACACTGGCGAGAGAATCCAGATGGAGACAGTTGCAGACTTCAAACATATTAAATGCGATCCGTGCTTATAATATTTATGATTGCAATTCAACGCAAGAGTTGGTTACCTGGTTAAGAGAAAGGCAACTTGAGCATGGTGTGCGTTATCTGGGTAAAACGGAGGTGATTGAACATGAAGTTAAGGAAGAGCGGGAGGAACGGATTCAATTACGTAATCGCTTACTTGCCCAGGCAGAGCAATTAAGTGCCGAATGGAACGTTCACCTGGCCAAAATAAATTTGCTTTTCGCCTGGTCTATTGAATTTAATCGTCGTGAAGCCAAACCGGTCTTTTGGCGTATGTTTGAACGACTGGGTTTAAGTGATGAGGAATTATTAGAGGATATAGATTGTTTGGCACATTGTCAGCGCACAGCAAAGCCGCCTTACAAACCAACGCCAAGAGCGCGTCATTTGGCGTATGAGTATTCGTTTGATCCAGAGCAAGCATTTAAGGGGCGTGCAAAACACTATTTTCTTCTGGGTTAAGAAACAGAAGATGGAAAAAATGAAACCGCAGCATATTTTCCCGAAGACAGTAATTTAGAGCAGGGTATTATTGTAGTGCAAATGAAAAAAGAGTTGGACGAGCCAATTACTTTAATTCCTAATGAATACGTTGACCATCATACGATTCCAGAGGCAATTGCGAAGCAGGCTGTAGCATTTGAACAAGGAATGCTTGAGCATACTGCCATTCTTGATTTTCTCAATAAATCGCGTCCACGAATTCATCATCATCGTCCAGGAATCCCAATTGCCACCAGACATCATCCAGAATAACGTTTGGTGGAAATGACGCGTGCGGTTTTAAATCTGGATCAGAGTTATCTGGCGATTCATGGCCCTCCAGGTGCTGGAAAAACTATACCGGTAAACATTTAATTGCAGCACTGGTACAAAAAGGAAAAAAATAGGAATCGCATCCAACAGCCATAAAGCCATTAATAATTTACTCATTAATACAGCAGATTATTGCCAAAAGGCAGAGATTCAAGCACATTTTGCATGCACTCGTCATACAGATGACACGATTGACGCATTAGCTATTAACGTTTTGGAAAATAAGCAAATTATTTATTTTATCCGGCCCGTTTGTGTGATTGGTACTACCGCTTGGGGATTTACTCGAGAGGAGCTTGAGCATGCTTTTGATTATCTATTTATTGATGAGGCAGGCCAAGTGAGTGTCGCCAATTTGATTGCCATGAGTCTGGCAACTCACAACATTATTCTAATGGGCGATCAAATGCAATTGGGACAACCTTCTCAAGGCAGCCATCCAGAAGAGAGTGGCTTGTCGATATTGGATTATTTATTACATACCACCCCGACAATTCCTGAGTCGATGGGTGTTTTTCTTGGTACAACGTATCGAATGCATCCGGCAATCAACCAATTTATTAGTGATGCGATTTATGAGGGTAAATTGGAAACGGCTGTTGAAAAAGAGCAGAAAATCATAACGGTTCCTGCCAATTATCAAGGCGTCTTGAATAAGGAAGCAGGAATTATCCCTATCACTGTAATTCATGAAGGAAATACGCAGGCCAGTGAAGAGGAAGTGGCGCAAATTGTTTCGTTGACTAAGGAGCTTTTGGGGCTAACGTTTACAGCAAAAAATGGTGTGAAAAGGCCTATTTGTTTGGAGGATATCCTTTTTGTTGCCCCCTACAATCATCAAGTGAATAAATTAAAAGCGGCTCTTGGTGAGCAGGCGAAAGTAGGGAGTGTGGATAAGTTTCAAGGTCAAGAAGCACCCATCGTTTTTTTAAGTATGTGCGCCAGTAATGCTGATGAGTCACCGCGAGGGCTTAATTTTCTTTTTGATAAAAACAGAATTAATGTCGCTGTTTCAATAGCGCAATGTATGGCGGTTGTTGTGTATTCTCCTGCTTTGCTAAAAACCGTTCCCAACACAATTGAGCAAATCGCTTTGATGAATTTATTTTGTCGATTGGTTAATTCCGGGTAAATGTTCACTTAATGGCGAGATTATTGTAGCCTGGGTGCAGCGCAGCGTAACCAGGTTTTATTGATTTAGCTCGAAACCCCGGGTTCCGCTGCGCTGCATCCAGGCTACAATTACGATTGAGCAAATCATCTTGAGGGATGGTTTATTTTTTTTGCGCCAATATGACGCCATAAAAATTATCTTCAATGGTTTGATACGAAAGAAAAGAGAAACCTATATCTTCCAACATGCGTCGGTATTGCACTATGGATTTCATGACATTTGGCGCAAAATCATCATGAAAAATATAACGGTATTCATTCGCAAGGCACAGATCGTGATTTTCTTCTTTATAAAATTCACAAATGGCAATTAAACCTTTTTGTGGCAATGCGTGATAAGCCATTTGCAAGAGCTTTCTGTTGATTTCTTCATTCCAATCGAATAAAACTCGAATAAAGAAAATGAGATCAAAATCACTAGGAAAAGTATCTTCCTTTATAAAATCACCTTCAAGAACATGCACGCGATCATTTAATTGGAGTGAGCTGATTTTTTTTCGTGCCATTACTGCTGATTTATGAAGGTTATAGACGGTTGCTTTTAAATGCTGATGTACTGTAGCTAAAGCACATGCCATTGTTCCATCACCGCCGCCTACATCTAAAAAATGGTTCACGTGGGTAAAATTGATTTTTTCTAACAGGAGAGGCAGAACTCTATGCGCTGTATTCGTCATCCATTCTTCAAGCCATATCACTTCTTCATCAGTTTTCGGTGGCCATGAAACACTGGTTTTTACTTTCCCATAGCATAATACATCGGTAAGATTTTCCTCGGCCGCAACTTTCCAGGAGCCAAAAAAGAATTTGATTCCCCACCAGCGTGCACTGTCAATTTCTGTAACAATTTCATGCGATAATTGATAGGCAAATTGATTATCGACCGTCGTTTTTAGTAAAAACTGTTCACTGGTGAGTAGATGCAACCATTTTTTTGCCCGAATGGGCATTAAGCCTAAATGGTCGATGATCTCACTTTCTAAAACATAGGTTTTATTTTCAAATAAAGCAAACAGATCGAGATGAAACATTGCCTCTACGAGTTTGAGGCGAGCTCCGCCAGCAATTAAGGAGTAAAAATCGAGAGATGATGTACTCTTTGGTTCGATTACGTTATTTCTATCTTTTCTTATCCACTTGAACCATGGTTTTATTATTTTCATTGAATCATTGTATTAAGCAACTTGGGATAAGAATAAAGAAGAATTATATACTCTGCAATAATAAATCATTTTTGCTCCTGAGGATAATTTTTGTTAAAAAATTATTTCGATTTAACTTATAAGATAATGTCTTTGGGATTTTGCAAGGCGTTAATCAGCGTTTCATGAATGTTTTCTTTGCTTGTAGAGCTTAAAGTGAGCCAAAAATGTGAGCCCATATTGTAAATGCGTAAAAAAATAAGCCCTTTACTCCGCTGCGTATTTCTTTTTTTCTCAGGTAGTGTGATGTGAGTAGAACGGTTCCAATCAATATACTTCTTTTGAATGAATTCCTCCCCTCTAATTTTATTGACATAGGTAACGATTATTCGATACTGGAGTTCATTGCGTAGGGAAAACTTTTCTCTTAATATGTCATCTTCCCATATTTCATTTAAGTTGCTGTAGCCCATGTTTCGAAAATAAACGGTTAGATTATTTTTTATTTTTGATGCGAATTCTTTGGCAGTAAGATCAGTGTTATCAAGAAAGCAAGGTAGGCCAGTCGCTAAATTGGTTATCAGTTTTTTTGCATGGGGTATGGGTAAATTACGGTTCGATAAACTAATGTAGAAACACAATTTATTGGCTTGCGATAATTGAGAAATAATCCGATGAAGTAATAAGATAAAAATAACGCCATAGGGATAATCGTGCAGTTGATGGTCATGTGTAAACTGCTCCATCTTATTTTTTTCGATGGAAAAACAGGTGTTTTGTTTGTGTAAAACGCCTTTAAATAGAGCACTTAATTGATTGTATTGGTAGGGGTCAATGTCCGACAATAATGATCTTAGCTCTCCAATATTGGAATGGTACTGTTCGCTGAGTTCATTTACTTTATTTAAATGGTTAATTTCATCGTCTTGGTTTAACTTCATTATTTTGTAAGTGCCTTCATAGCGTTGAAAAATCTCCTCTCGGACCAATATTGCGGACCAAGCATCGATGGCTATATGATGGTAGGTCATAATTAAAAAGTAGTGATTTCTTTTTTTTTGGATGTAGATGTTGACCAGTCTTTGAGAGTGCACTGAAATAATGAGTTTCTTTATTTCATTTTTTTGAAAGAAAATAGGGCTTCGCAGTCTAAAATTGGATTGTCTGTTTCCCTGAACAAAGACATAACCATTATCTGTCCAGTCGAGTTTGCTGTTTAAAATAAAATGATTGTTCAGAGTGGATGAAATTGCGGCTTCCAGTCGTTTAGTATCAATTTTACCTTGTAGGCAATAATAAGCAATGATGCAGGAACTTCTATCAGTGATTTTATTTAGTTCTAAAGAGTAAAAATCTCTTTGGAGTGGATTGAGGCTTATTAGATGTCTTAATTCTGATTTTTGAGGATTGAGTGCAACAAGACACGAGTCAATGGTACTGATGCGTGTATCCTCATTAATTTTTGCAACATTTAACCATTTACCGGTTATTCTTAAAAATTCCTCAGCCATTTCAATGTAGTCAATGGATTCAAGGCCAAGATCAACGATTTTGGCGTTGATATTGAAGGGTTTGTCGCGGAAAAAGCGTTTGAAGTAATCGGAGAGATTATCGGTGTGTTGGTGAGCGAGTGCTTTTTTGATTAAATAATAATTGATTTTTCCACTGGCAGTGATGGGGATTTCCTTGGTAAAGAGGTATTCATTAGGATGCATGTAGCTTGGAAGATGTGCTTTTAAATGAGCCTTGATTTGATTTAAAAGCGCGTCATCTTCATGAGGCTGACGAATAATGAGATAAATTTTATGTTCATTTTCTTCGTCAGAGAAGGCGATAAATTCTCTGGTAGTATCATAGTGTTTTAAAACGTATTCGATTTGGTCCAAATTGATGAGCTGACCGTATCGTTTAATCAGCCGTTGTGAGCGGGAACAAAAGAATAATTCTTTACGGTTGTTTCGTGTTTCTATTTTGACGAAATCA
>JBOFJV010000195.1:0-12499 GCA_051657005.1 Legionella sp.
TCAAAATCAGGAGCAGCTCGATAAAACGAGCGGTGCTGATGAGAAAGGTAATTTTTAAAGTTAGTTTGAACTAATCGCCGGCAGCCATTGGGGCTGCTCACCACCGTCAAGACACCTGCTTTGCTGGTGCGGTCTGACTATTGGTCTTTATATCAGGAAAGCTTTCTTTAGGGAAAACATCCATAGTTACTCCTCTAACGACTTGTTTTGAAACAAATAATATAAACGTTGTTTTATTTTTTTAAAAGGCTCATGGTGTACTGTATCGTAAAGTAATCTAAAATAATTCTTTGATGAACATTGAATAAGCATTTTCGTAGCTCTACAATTCTTTTCCTTGAACATGGTACAACTCAGGATGTTTTGTGCGTTTTTTATTCCCAATTTGTTTATTGATAAGTGCTGTACTTTTATTCAGCATTCAGCCGATGGTTGCTAAAGCATTATTGCCTATTTATGGTGGTTCACCAGCAGTTTGGATCGTATGCATGCTGTTCTTTCAGGTGATTTTACTCATTGCTTATGGTTATGTTGCGGTATTAGGTCGTTTTGCTCGGCCTATTGCATGGCGTTTAACGCATACGTTTCTTGTTCTATGCAGTTTTCTGGCGATGCCGCTTTTATTTCATCCCATGACCCTCAATAGTTATCCTGAGTGGGGTATTTTATACAATTTATTAACCCAGCTAGGACTGCCCCTAGTCATTATCGGTGCATCAGCACCCTTATTACAGTTTGCTTACAGCCAAACTAAGGAAAAAGGGGCTGCTGATCCCTATTTTTTGTATGCTTCCTCCAATTTAGGCAGTCTTTTGTCTTTATTGCTTTCCCCATTGGTTGTGGAGCGATTTATTGGCCTAAAAAATCAATTTCATCTGTGGAGCATGGGATATGTACTCTATGTACTGCTTTTGTTTGTTGTACTCTATGTCAATAAATACCAACCTTTAAAAAAGCATGATGAAGTCAATAAAGTGTGGCCATGGAAAAGAATGCTGTATTGGATTTTTTTGAGTTTTGTTCCATGCAGCCTAATGTTAGGGGTGACGTTGTATATTACGACCGATGTCGCAGCAACCCCTTTATTTTGGGTGGTTCCTCTTGCTTTATATTTACTTACCTTCGTGCTGGTGTTTACCAACAAACCCCTGATTTCAATTCCGTGGATAGAGCGTAATAGTCTCTTTTTTCTCATTTTTCCTATTCTTGGATTTGTTTTGCAGGCGGGACAGGTTAATGTGGTGCAAAATATTCTATTTAACTTGCTCAGTTTTTTTGTCTTGGCGTTACTCTGTAATGGGCGTTTGTTTTTAAGTAGACCTCAGCCGCAATTTCTGACTTTATTTTATTTTTGTTTGGCTCTGGGAGGGGTATTAGCGGGCATATTTAATGGAATTTTAGCGCCGCATTGGTTTAATCAAGTGTACGAATATCCTTTAGCACTATTATTGAGCCTATTTGCGTTACCTCGTGCGTCCCATAAGTTTCGTAAGCGCGATTTATGGGTTCCTGTTGTTGTGCTTATTATTTTATCGCTGCATTATTATGTGCCTAATGTTCACTTGGCTAAGGGCGTTTCATCTTTTGAAGTATGCGCTGTTTTAGCGCTTATTCTCCTTGTTATTTATGCACAGAACAGTAAAACCAGTCTGATTCTATCTCTTTTGATTTTCTTTGGATTTATTTTTTCGCCTTTTTTACAGGACGAGAACATTTTAGTTCAAGCAAGGAATTTTTATGGTGTTAAAAAAATAATCAATAAAAATGGAGTACATGCTTTAATTAATCAATCTACTGTGCATGGATTGCAGGTCATGGGTGAGAAACCACATGGCTTAACTTCATATTATGGAGCAATTTGGCCTGTAGTTGAAACCATGCAACGGCAATGGAATTCGTTAACGGTGACAATCATAGGATTAGGTGTGGGCACCATGGTTTGTCAATTTCGCAAAGAAGATAAAGTTAAAGTGATTGAAATTGATGATCAGGTCATTGAGATGGCGAAGAATCCTGAATGGTTTACTTATTTAAGGGATTGCCACGCACAAGTGACTGTTGTAAAAAATGATGGACGATTGGCTGTTGCCCAATTACCCGATCACTCTCAAAAATTGTTAGTGGTCGATGCATTTAATTCTGATGCAATCCCCATGCATCTACTAACGCTGGAGGCGTTTGAGTTATACAGAAAAAAAATCACTCAAGATGGCATTATTTTAATTAACGTAAGTAATCGCCATGTGCAATTATTACCTGTAATTAATGCTGCAGGGCGGTCTTTGGAGCTGATGGTATTTTATGCATTGAATACTGATAATCCTGGTCTGGGTCAGTTTGCTTCAGAATGGGTTCTTTTGACTGCAAATGAAGAGTTGGCTTTTAAATTAATGCAACACTCACATTGGCGCTTTGATGCAAGTAGCACACAGATTTTGTGGACTGATGATTACTCCAATTTGGTTCCTTTATTACGCGTTTAATCGAGTATTTTACCTTCCTTTCCTCATTATTGGCTATAATTATAGATAACGGCCATATGATGGTGCCAGGATTTCAAGACAATGTACTGAAACAGTCAAGCGTGTTTCAGTGAGTAAAATTTCCGGCCAACTTGAAAAGCTGTGGTGCACCATATCGGAAAATATCCATTTGTAAGGGAGGAGAATCAGATCTCCCATCTGAATTTGAAATGGTAGGAGAGTAAAATGACTTATCCAAAGAAGAAAGTTTATGTCTGTACCAAATTGGCAATTGTCTCTACTAAAGCAGAACGCTATGAAGCCCCTGGCTATTATTCTGTAGCATGTGATTGGTTAAACACGGACGGAGCAAAACAATTTTTCCTGACTAAAGGTTTGGCTGAGACTTTATTGAAGAAAAAAGGTGCTTTTTGGTGCATGTATGAAATTAACATCGACTCAGGAAAAATTAAAATGAATTCAAGAACTGGCGAGTTGGATGTAGACGATGACTATGAGTTCAAACCTACAGATATTATGGACATGCACTTCCATTCAACCTTTATGCCAGGCGAACTTTCAAAGAGGATGTAAAAGGTTTTATCTGCAGTTAATGGTATCAACTTAAGAGATCATTGAGACTGGGTTCTGAGACATCAATAAACCTGGGTTCGAGAACTGCACCCCATAGTCGTCACGCTAAGAAACAAAAGCAATCAAAAGTAGGCTGGGTTTTGAGGTATCGGCACTTATTTCTAGTCGTATATTATAGGTGCATCATGCCGTCGTTGCGAGCCATAGGCGACGCAATCCAGCGTCTTTTGGGGCTTCAGATGCACTGATTATCTTTTTTAAGGTAACTTGATTGCGTCGCCTACGGCTCGCAACGACGGATTTTGTGCTAAAAACGTACTTGTAAAATAAGTGTTGATACCTCAAGAACCAACCTACCTTTAATGTGACAACGAATGAAAAAATGTTAAACGGGAATTTATTATTTTTCTTTATAGTTCAATAAGTTACTTTATTTCACCTTTTCTTAGCTGACGGCTATGGGCCTTGTGCCCAACAGCCCGCGCAGCGGTACCTTTTCCTTTCGTGTATCAGAGTCAAATCAATAAACCCTGGTTCCGCTACGCTGCACCCAGGCTACGAGTCTACGAAACTGCAGTGAGGGCATGGTCCTTGTTCAAGGTACAATCAAACTTCAGCCAGGGTTCCTTTAGTTTCTAACCATGTTTTTCTATCTCCAGCGCGTTTTTTATTCAACATCATGTCCATGATTGCTTCAGCGCCTTCTTCGTCTTCGAGAGTAAGTTGAACTAAACGTCGGGTATCAGGATCCATGGTCGTTTCACGTAATTGAATGGGATTCATTTCACCCAGACCTTTAAATCGTTGCACATTCGTTTTCGCCAGGGATGTTTTAGCTAATTGGTTGAGAATGCGACTTTTCTCTTCATGATCTAAGGCATAATGCACTTCTTTTCCTGCATCAATACGGTAAAGAGGAGGCATCGCGACAAATACATGCCCGGCTTGTACTAGTGGTTTGAAATGACGTAAAAACAAAGCACATATTAATGTAGCAATGTGCGCTCCATCTGAGTCAGCGTCGGCGAGAATGCATATTTTCCCATAGCGAAGACCACTTAGATCAGGTGAGCCTGGATCAACACCAATGGCTACTGAAATATCATGTATTTCCTGAGACGCCAGGACTTGAGATGAATCTACTTCCCAAGAGTTAAGAATTTTACCACGTAAGGGTAATATGGCCTGGAAGTCCTTATTGCGCGCTTGTTTCGCTGAGCCACCTGCTGAATCTCCTTCTACCAAAAATAATTCAGCTTGACTGATATCCGTTTGTAAACAATCCGACAGTTTACCAGGAAGAGCAGGGCCTTGGCTTACGCGTTTGCGCGCGACTTGTTTTGCTTGTTTTAAGCGTTTTTGAGCACGGTCAACCGCTAGAGATGCAATGATTTCACCTTGATTGCGGTGTTGATTTAACCACAAGGCAAAGGCGTCTTTAACCACGTTGCTGACAAAAGCAGATATTTGACGAGAACTCAATCGTTCTTTGGTTTGTCCGGCAAATTGAGGTTCTTTCATTTTTACCGACAATACATACTGACAAGGTTCCCAGAGATCATCGGCCGTGAGTTTTACGCCTCGAGGCAGTAAATTGCGGATGTCACAAAACTCAGACATAGCATCAAATAAGCCGGATCGTAAGCCATTAACATGCGTACCCCCTTGTATGGTTGGAATTAAATTGACGTAGCTTTCGCTAAAACCGCTGCTTGTTCCATTCGCCCAAACCAAGGCCCAGTCCACGGTGGCTTCATCACTTTTAAACTCACCGACAAAAGGCTCTTCAGGGAGATAATCACCATCTGGTAATGATTGATTTAAATAATCAATTAACCCTTGTTCATAACACCAATGTGTATCCTCATTATTTGTTTTATTGACAAAGGTCATGGACAAACCGGTACACAGAACCGCTTTTGCTCTAAGTACATGAGTTAAATGTTTTATGGAAATACGTGTGGTATCAAAGTACTTCGGATTAGGCCAAAACCGGATAATGGTTCCTGTGTCTCTTTTTTTGGTCAGACCTGCTTCTTGTAATTCGCAAAGCTTATCACCATTGGCAAAAGACATTTGATACATGATGCCATTTCGTTTGATGGTGACATCAAGGCGATCCGAAAGCGCATTAACAACCGAAACGCCTACCCCATGCAAACCACCAGAAAAACTGTAGTTTTTATCTGAAAACTTGCCGCCAGCGTGTAGGCGAGTCATGATGACCTCAACGCCACTTAAACCTAATTGAGGATGTAAATCTACAGGCATGCCACGACCATCGTCTTCCACTTCAATGGAACCATCTTCATGAAGGGTCACACGAATCGTACTGGCAAATCCAGCGAGCACTTCATCCACACTGTTATCAATGACTTCTTGTGCCAAATGGTTAGGGCGTGTGGTATCAGTATACATGCCTGGACGCCGTTGAACAGGTTCAAGTCCACTTAAGACTTCAATTGCTTGGGCGGTGTAGTTTTCTGACATGGGTTTTTCTCAAATTTAAGTTAGATTTATTTTACCATATATTATGATACAGTAGGGGAATATTCTATTGGCATGTAGACGAATGCAAAAGTGGTGTTCGTTGCATGAGATGCCATATGCAAAAAAATCGTGCTGAAATTAATCAATTATCGGTAGATTTTCAAAATCACCATAAAACCTTATCCGCATTGGATGAACTTAGTTTTGAGTTAATTCCGGGTGAACCCCTGGTTTTATTAGGCGAGTCTGGTTGTGGTAAATCCTTAACCTTTCTAGCGTTGATGCGTCTGTTACCTAAATCAGGTGCTTATGGGATAGACAGTCACATCCAAATTGATCAACACGACATTCTGGATTTGCCAGAACAGATGATGCGGCAGTTGCGTGGTCGAAAAATTGCCATGATTTTTCAAGAGCCAATGACTGCATTAAATCATGTCATGACTGTTGGGGCTCAACTCGCAGAAATTTTGCTCAAATATCGTTCCTACACAAGTCACGAATTGACAGAAACTTTAGTATCGATGCTTCACGAGGTTGAAATGCCTCAACCTCATATTAAACTTCATCAATACCACCATCAATTGTCAGGGGGACAAAAACAGCGTGTAGTGATTGCAATGGCCTTAGTGTGTCATCCTGAAATTTTAATTGCTGATGAGCCAACAACAGCTCTGGACGTTACTACTCAAGCGCAAATACTTGCTTTGTTAAAAAAAGTCCAAGCCAGGCATCAAATGAGTTTATTGTTGATTCCTCATGATTTAGGGGTGGTGAAGGTGATGGCCAATCGTGTTTGTGTGATGTATGCGGGCCAAGTAGTTGCTCAATCGTCTATTGATGATTTTTTTTCGCGAAAAAAGCAACATCCTTATGTTCAGCAATTGTTGGCTTCGATACCGTCTTTTGCAAACAGGCAAGAACGATTGTCCGTGATTCGTGGATTTGTCCCCGCATTAGGTGAAATGCCATGGGGCTGTAGTTTTCACCCACGCTGTATTTATGCATTTGCTCGATGCCAACAGGAAGAGCCGCAATTACAAGATCCCGAAGGGCAAGTAGTACGGTGTCACTTATATCCTGAACTCAATGAATTGCCTCCTTTAGAAAGAAACAAAATTGCCTGGAATGCGGCTGATGTTGAGAAGAATACAATACTCACTGTTACTGATTTATCGGTTCATTTTGTGCAGAAAAAAGGATTATTCAGTCGCAATACAGTGTTATTCAAAGCCGTTGATGGGCTTTCGTTTCGTCTGCAGCAAGGAAAGACTCTTGCCATAGTTGGTGAATCAGGTTGTGGTAAAACGACAACCAGCCGTGCTTTATTGCGTTTACTTCCTGTTTCAGGATGGGTAATCACGTTTAAAGAGCACGATGTTTTGCAGTTAAAAGGACGTGCTTTAAGAGAAGACAGGAAAAAAGTACAAATGATTTTTCAAGATTCTTTTTCATCCATGAATCCACGCATGACTGTAGGGGAAATCATTGCTGAAGGCATGCATGCGCAAGGCATGAAGCACTCAGTCATTAAAACACGGCAAAAAGAGTTGTTGAATCAGGTAAATTTACCTGGAAGTAGCCTGGACCTCTACCCGCATCAATTTTCTGGTGGTCAAAGGCAGCGCATTTGCATTGCCAGGGCGTTAGCCACAGGACCCGATATTTTGATTTGTGATGAACCAACCAGTGCTTTGGATGTGTACGTACACGCACAAATCTTAAATATATTAAAAGAACTGCAACAAGAAACCGGTATTTCCTATTTATTTATTACTCATAACATGGGGGTTGTTTCCTACATAGCGGACGAAGTATTTGTGATGAAGGATGGTGTGGGCGTTGAGTTTGGAGCATGTGAAACGATTTTTAAACAATCGCAACACGCGTACACCAAACAACTATTGAATGCTGTTTTGGATGTTTTTTAAACGCTTTAAATGGAACAAAAACAGGATTTCTCCTTTATCTTTTTTCTTTAATCGACTAATTTTTCTTCATATTTTCTTAGATATATTTGAGCACAGCGTCAAATATGTAGATTAATATCCTAGAAAAAGCAGTAATTTCAATTGCTTTATTCGAGTGCTCTTAGGATTATTTGGGAGATATGGTTGCATGAAAATCACTGTTGGCAAACATAGTTTTGATAATGTCATTGATTTTACTACCAATTTAGAAACGGTTTATGAGCAAGATGAATTTGTGTCAGGCGAAGTATCGCTGGTATTGGAATGCGATGCACTTTCTCAAGAGCATCAAGAGGAATTAGCGCAATTCTTTTTAAAACCAGAATGTGCCTGTATTTACAAATGTACATTAACTCCTCAAGAAAAGACACTCCAGTTGTTTTTTGATAACGTCTATCTAGCAGCAAAAAGAAAAAAATTTACTCATGATTTTCAACAAGAGCTTGAGGCGTCAGCGACACTTCCTTTGTCTTATCCACCTCCTGTTCATAAGATACGAAAAGCGAAAAAGAATTGGATTGAAGGCACTAAAGATGTGAGTCTCGGTTTGCAATTGCGACAGCAATATTCACAACACGTTCAACCACAACAGCAAAAGGTAACACTGAGACACCATAAAAATGAAGGCGAATTAGTCATTGATGCTGCTCTTGAGGCAATTCCTTCAGCAGAGTTAGGAGAGTTGGTTGATCGCGTCAGTATCGAAACGGCACGGTGGACTGCGTTCGCCAAAAGACACCCCAAAAGCAAGATCCCTGATTTGCGTCTCATATGGGACAGGCTTGTAGGAAAAGAGGTTGATAAAGTCGGCGAGCTCCATAGAAAAATTACTCACGTGCAAGCGGCTGCCATGGAGCAAATCATTGAGAGTTATCCTGAATTTGGATACGGGTTGCTTTTTGAAAATTTACCTCCAGGATTTTATCTACAACCAACCGAGGATGGTAAACATGTGTTGTGTTTTAGTAACGCGCCGCAGTACCAACATCTGGAACACATTAATCCTCTCACGCTAATTCCTGGACCACTGCAAACTCAAGTAACTCGTGTAGAGAGCTCATACCAGCAATTCAGATTTCTCAAAACGGACTCGGTTAACCTCGGTTTTTATGAAGCAGAGTTTAATCGCTTATTTGGCGTCAAAACGCTACCCCAAGAGCGCCAAAAAGCGTTTTATTTTTTCTTGGAAGAGTTAACAGAATCAGGTTCACCCAAATTAAAACAAATCAAAGGATTGTTAAAGGTTATGCCTTTAACTGATCTGAATTATCAAGGTTTAGCCCAGGTTTTGCTTCATGCCGGGACCGATGGGGTGCTGCTTTTATTGCATCATCTCAAATTATTTCAGGATAAAGAACTGTTGAACGCGTTTAATGACTTATTTTTTAATCAACCGGAAGATTATCTGTCATTAATATCAACTCAGGGTTTTGCTCATCTGAAACAATTGAGTGAATTAAGCCCCGAACAAAAATCCTGGTGGATTTCGTTGGTTTCTCAGCATAAATCAGTGGGTGCACGTACGGAATTTAATGAGCTCTTTTCAGCTTATAAGTACTTTCTGGACCAGCTTGAGAAAAAGAAGCTAAAACTGCCTCTGTCGTGTGCTTTAGAACGGATAAGGCATATGCAACCTGCACTGGAGCGTTTATTGTTTCTGGTGACGCACAGCAGTGATCCTGAAGAACAATTAACTTGCCTGGAAGGTTTGGATTTTGATGTTCATGGTGCCTATTATGCCAGTCGTTATTATGACTACCGGCTGATATCACGGCAAATGCATCTAAAACCAACCAAGCATGAAGAACAGCTCGATTATTCAATGCCGAAAACGACCCCTGAAGTACATCAGTTGATGAGCCATTCGGATTTGACCTACGAGCAGGCAATAAGTCATTTTTATCGTTTTATAGGCCAACACGAATGGGCATTTAGTTTGGATGTCTATCAGCGTATTGAGCGGGATATCAGTGCCAATCGAATCTTAGATGAACGCACTAAAATTCAGCTCCTGGAAATTGTTGTTTTAGTAACTACAGGACAACGTGCATGTTCTAAAACTAAAGATCCTTATACAGAATTCAATACTTTGCTGAAGACAATTATTGCTTTAAAAGAACGTGCTCCTAAAGATTCAGCGATCATGAGTTCAACGTTTTCAGATCTTCTTGCTCAGCGTAATTGGGAGGTTATGCCAACGGTTGATGCGCTGAATCAAGTCATGGATGTTCTGTTGCTCCCTGAGCATTCTTTAGAGAACCCTCAAGAGTTGATAGAGCTTACCTTTGAGCTATTCGGTGCTTTTGATGACGTGGCTGCATCTTTTATTGAGCATTATAAAAAACGTTCTGTTGTTGAACAAACAAATACTGTATCCATTCAAAAATTTTCCTTTCCAAAGCTGCTTAAGCACTTATTATCTGCTTCTAAATTGGCTGGATTTTTATCTGGCCTTTTTCACGATCAACCCGAATCATTGTCTCAATTCATCGTCCTGTTATCGTTATTGGGTGATGATGTATCGGAAGTCACTCAAGATGATGAGGATGATTCTGAGTTTGAAACAAAAGTAAAAGCACTGGCACAAGCCATTCATGCAATGGCAGCTGGAAGCAGAATCCATTTATTTGAGGTGCTTTCTGACATCAATATAGAAGCTTCTTATCATTTACCCACTATTGATCAACTTATAAAGTGCGTGGATTTAGTGGCAAAAGCAAAAACACACTTAAGTGCCTTGCCTGGTATTGAAAACCAGAAAACGTCCATTCTTGGTATCGTCAGCAACGAATTACCTTATGTAAAAATAGGGGATAACCCGGTTGCCGAAATGACTGATGGACTTTTTAGTTTAATGAAAAAAGTCTTGATGAATTAGAGTTAACCCGTAATTTTGAACAGGTCCCCAAAAAACTAAAAGGATATTTAGATCCATTATTGGATTCTTATCAACTGCTGATGCTGCGTTTAGCAAGAAAACCCATCGACCAAGAGGATGTTTTAGACGTCTTAGTTGAAGCAGATCAGGAAGTGAAGAGGATCTTAGGTGGTCGGTTGTTTTCCTGGCCCTTGTCGGGTTTTCCGCAAGCCAAAGATCAAATGGCTCAATTTTTAGGTGTGGATAGCACGCTGATTGATGAGTTTTTTACAAAAAAATCATTCCTGGTTTTACTTAAACCAAGAATGTATGCATGTTATCGTTCCAGTCTGATCCAGGCTGTACGCTCTTTAGAAACAGCACATAGCGAATTCGATGCGTTTCTATTAGGCCAACTTAAAGAATTAAATACTGATTTGCCTATAGATGATGCGTTATTGGATTCAAAGCAACAATTTGACGCGGTCAAAGGGGCAGTTAATGCTTTAATTCGGATTAAAAATAACAACAGCACCGAATTTCGCCGTTGTATCGCACTCTTTGCTGAAGCAGTACAACCTGCAATGCCTCCTGAAAAGACCTCTTTAACTGCCGCGCAAATGAAAGCGCTTTTGGATACTTTGAGTCAGTCAGGACAGGATCAGGTTGCAGAACCACTGGCGATTTTATGTAAGATATTAAAGCAAATTCCAGATTATTCCGCAGTACAATTATCCAGGGCTTTAAAAGACGTTACTGAGTTAACACAATCCAGAACACTTCTTGGACCAGAGGTTTATAACACTTTGTTACGCCTGTCGTTTACACATAACTTAACCCAGGAAACCTTATTTCCATTAAACGAAATGCTTGGATTTCAGTCTTTACCTGGACGAAATGAAGAGCAATCTAAAGCGTTATTTGATGCACTCAATGATGCAGTAAAACAGATTGGTTCTGATGTGGACAGCCAACTGCTCAAAAAAGTAATCGAGCAGACCTCAGCAACGATTAAAGCGAAAGCGACGAAAATACCAAATTTAATCCCTTTACTCTCCTTATTACTGAAAACATGTAAAAAAGGCAGTAAAGAGGAGTTGGAGCGCTACGCAACAGCAGTTGCCAAGTTAGAAACTACAGATGCAGTGATTGTAACGCATTGGGCAAAAATAATGACAACTCTTGGTGCATACGATGAGAAAAACGCCCATCTTCTCATCGATGTACAAGAGGGACTTGAATTAAATAAACTGAATTTATCCGAGTTGGCCAAGTTATTTAATTATCCTCCTTATCCGGAGACGAAATCGTTTATTAAGGAATTAAACGGTTATGTTCGTGCTTTAAAGATTTTTATGGATGAGTTTGATAAAGATCCCAAATCGGGACGTGCACCACAAAAAAATGCGTTTGGTTTTGTTCAAAAAACTAAAGAACGAAGACTTGAGGAACAATTTGATACGTCACAGGTTGCACGCGTTATTTCGGAAATCAAGAATGGCGTTAAAGGCACGTCGTTAAGCAGTCAGGAACACTATGATTTAGCACAACAAGTGACTTATGTTAACGCCGTAGGGAAAAAACAGCCTTTAAAGTTAATGATTAATGATGATCCGACTTTTATACGAAGTTGTGCCGATCTAACTCTTGCCACTCGCATTGAATTACGTGATTTATCCAATATTCTGATTGAACTTATAAGAACACCTGGCTTGGATGCGCATGAAAAATTAAAAAGCGAACTCAAATTGCTTGCCGTATTACGAGAACAGTATTTCCGAACTACAGGAGTATTTGTTGATAGCACTCAACTTATTGCTGTCTTAATGTTATTAAGTAATCAACAGAGCAATGCGTTGGTGCAAATAGCGAGTAACCCTGGTGTTACAGCCCTTGTTGCTGTGATGCAATGGGTTGAGGCCAATGGAGGCACTGTTGATGTTTGCGTGGCGAATCGAAGATCAGTGACCAAAAATTATCAAGAAAAAGGGGTAACTACTCACCCCTATACGCCACTGCGTGTCGTACATGGGTGAACGAACTATATTTAGAAAAAAATTGAAAAAAATCAAAAAAATCAAAAAATACTTGACATGTTTTTTTGTGTTAAATTTCAAAATTCACTG
>JBOFJV010000196.1:0-6020 GCA_051657005.1 Legionella sp.
AAAATGGTGTCAAAATTTCTGTACGAAGCCAAGAGGATAATATTTAAATGGCTCAATAGGCGGAGTCAACGCAAGTCGTTCGACTGGAATAAATTCGACCTATTCGTAAAGAAGCATCCACTACCAGATGCAAAAATAATGCACTGATTGTTCTGATTGATAAGGTATGAGTATGTAATGAAATTGTCTTGAGCCCATTGCCTTAGTAGGGCACGATGGGTTCTAAATGGGGTGTTGGCCAGGTGACTGGTTAACTCTACCAGCTAAATTGGGCTGGTAGGGTGTTGCAGGTGATGGGCCACTGTAGGTAAGAAAAATACCCGTAAACCCACTCCCTGCATATAAAACATCATTAATCGATGGACTATCACTTGTGGCACCAATTTGCATGTATAAATTGGAAGAAAGAACAGAGGAACCATAAGTGCTGGCCATGGAGCTGCAGTTGCTTTGGATGGTTGACGAAGCCGTAGTGTAATTGTAGCAAGGGTTAGTGACGTAAGTGTTTCCAGCAACAGGCGTATTGGTAAAAGAAAAATTGCTGGTTTGAGGCGACATGTAGTAAACCCATGTATTATAAACCGTTGTACAGCTTGTATTGTATACTTCTAAAGCAAAATCGGTGGATTGCATGTACGTATTAATAATGGCCTGAACCCAGGCTTTAGCCACGTTTAAACGACTGGCACTGTTATCTACTAGTACGCCATTTTGACTGACAGTATAAGGAGCCAGATCACTGCTGTTAGCTGCTTGCACTGGAGGTGTAAAACCAGCGTGGACAGTATAATTAACTGGAGATCTTGAATTGCTCAACGAACTTAATCCTCCAGTGAGCGAGCCTGACCCGGTCATAATGGCACCGCTTAAGTCACCATCCATTGATTGCGAATTGCCAATTGCAATGAATACCTGAGGATGAATTGGACTGTCTAAAATGAGCGGGATTTGCGGAATATTTAAAGTCGGTTGCGATGTTGCTGTTGCTATAGAGGGCAGCATGACGAGCGATGTAATTTTAAAACTCATTATGTTTTGTGCATCGTTGATCATTAAGTTTAACCTATTGTTGTATTTGTACGGTACTTTGTAATATCACGGCTGTATTACCACTGGCACTCACTGAACGCGCTGTGATTCGATAAATATAAGTAGGTGTTTTCATATTTTGTCCAGGCTGAATTATTGAGGGTAATTGCTCAATGATATAACTGGCTTGAGAGTTGGAATACCCTTGAAAACTATTAATTACAGATGCCGAGCTTGACCAATTCACGGTTGTCCATAATGATGGATCACCTGGGTTTAGGAGATACAATCCATTACTGTTTTGTAGAAAATCTGTGGCATTGTAGGTTCCATTCATCAAGTTATTGATCGCCTGGTTTAATGCGCCTTCTGTTTTTTCCAAGCTAACTTCTGAATCAGTCGCATTCGCAGCGATTCGAGTTTGTGTGGTGTTAAGCGATACATCTGCAAGCGCTAATAGGGTCAGAATAATGAGTAGAATCATCGCCAAGAGTAGAATGTAACCTTTTTGCTTGATGGGTAATGGACGCAGGTTTTTTTATTTTGAGAAGTAGAATTCATGTGCTCGCATTCCTCAACGCAATATTGACTTCATATACGTGACGCAGGCGATTGTCACTTGGTACCGTTACCTGAGTATCTAATACAGTGTATTGCGTCGTGTTTAAATTACCCGAGGCCATTTGTCCTTCAATTAAAAAGCCGATGCGTACTGCATAAATTTGACTCCAATCGGTGACTGCATTTGCGGTAACTTATTGAGAAATAGCCCCATTGCTGCCCATGCCATACTCTACCTTCATTAATTCTACACCAGGCACTAGAGGCTCGATGGTCCAACCCGTTGAGGTCAATATACCTCGCATCAAATAGCTTTGCCATCCTTGTCCTTGGCCGACAAAAAAGCGGTTTGCTGCATCGGAATAAATTGAGCACCTGCTTGATAACCCAAAATAAAATCAGACGTTGCATTGCCATATTCGCCCGTTCCGGCAGAATGTGTCATGGTGGTGCCAGTTACTGCAGTAACGAGAAAGACAGACGAGTTAACACAATCAGATATCGCAGCAAATTGCCCTGCATTAAAATTAACGCCACTGGTGCTTTTCACTGTAAACGTGCTGCTGCTTGAATCAATACCGGTTACCGATGTAGGAAAACTTCCTGGGGCTGCGCCAAAAACCACGACGACATCACTGCTGTTTTCAACATTTCCTACAAGTGTTGGATCAAGAGAAGGTGTCCAATCGGCTGCATTACTGTCATTGGCCGCATTATCTTGAGTAATGGTGACGGTTGAGCCGCTTCCTCTATAACCTGCTATTAATGTGGGGTTGGTATTCAGTGAACCAATGGGATTTTAGCCGCCACCATTTAAATTGGACATTGCGATACTGATGGAACCACATCCTACAAATCCAGCAGAGCGAATAATGGTGGTGACTAAATTGGTAATGGCATTTTCTGTACCTTGAATGAGATCTTGCGAATTGGTTGTGTTATAAATTTGGGTTTGTGTGACATAAACTTACATAACCGCATATCTGAGCAAAAGAGCAATAACGGTTGCGACCATTAATTCGATCATGGAAAACCCGTGGTGGAGTCTTTTATAAGCATTCATAATTGGCTTTGTATCCTGAGTTGAACGTAATTAGGATTAGTTGGTGCTTGAGTGCTGCTTGCGCCAATCATATTTTGAGCTAAACTGTCATCCCATTGTACGGTTACGGTAATGATGGTGTTGCCAGATGTGCCCGGTGCAGGGCTCGATGTTAATAGAGCAGCTGCCACTAGGGAGCTTGCTGACGTCATAGGTGAGCCAATACCAGGTATCATAGGCGGCTAAAGCGGTGCTTGAACACGGTGATTGATTGCAAAGAGTGCCGGGTCTTGCGGGGGGCGTTGGTGAACCTGCACTGTTGATGTTACTGATGGTGTAGTTCCCATTAATCGCAGCTTGGTAGTTGGCACGTATTTTATCAAATATATCGTAAATGCATTGTACCGCTTGTTGTTTGGCATAACTTGAGTTATTTGCTTTGCTGGATAGAATGAGCATGCCGGCTATACCTAACATGCCGATGGCCATAATGACAAAAGCGATAAGCACCTCGATTAACGACATTCCTTTTTGTTGTGCACTGAGTTTGCTCGCTTGCTTCATCAACAATCTCCATTATGGGCATGTAAGCGCACTGTTATCCAAGACAGCCTGACCGGGAGTTGGGTTCGATTGTACAAATACGGTTGCCAAAACTTCTACCGATCGCGCAAATGCCCCCCTCTGCTGTCACACAATTTGAAATTACTTAATGTAGTAGTTAAACCGTGCGGATCGAAAACGACACTTCCTATATTGCCTGAAAGCGTCGGATCTGAGGATGAAAATGCTTGGCTAAGCAACAATGTACTTGTACCTATCACGGGTTGAGTTACGACAATCCAGCCGGACTTCCAATTGCCACCACATGTGGTTGAGTCTGCTGCCGCAAAAGGACATACCACGATATTCATTGATTCATTAAGTGCTGTATTGCGCGCATAATTTAGTGCATTTAAAAACATATCGGTATTGGACGTAAGACGTTTATTCATGAGCAGGGTACTTAACTGAGGGAGTGCTAACACTAAAATGATACACAGTACCAATAAGGTAATTAAAAGCTCAATTAGGCTGAAAGCCGCTTTCTTGGCTAACATGAATTTCAACATTCCTTCCCTTGTTCGCAAGCAAATACGTTTATTGATGGAGCATAAAGTTTAGCCAGTTTTTATCATGATACGTGTAGCCTGGGTGCAGCGCAGCGGAACCAGGGTTGTGAGCTAAATCCATAAACCATGGTTTCGCTGCGCTGCACCAAGGCTACAATGCAGAGCTATTTCTTCTTCAGTCGATACCATTACCTTAACGACTACGATTAAAAAGTGTAATAAGGGGAGAATGCTTTCTGCAATACTCAGCATTTATTTCTAGTGATAAATGCTGTTGCTCTGGTTAATGTCCTTAATCCCATGCGATAAAGGTCTCAATGTTTTTATCATGAGCAGCTTGTTGTCGCTGTTTGGTTTTCGCTTGGGCAAGTACTTGGGAGCTGGCACATTGGATTGGGTATTTAAACGTTTTTAATGCATCCTCCAAAGAGACAAACTCATAACCTTTTTGTTTGTACAAGTTGATAATGTCAGGCAAAACATAAGCGTTCAATAAATTCGCATGAATCAGTAAAATTTGTGATTGGCGGGGATTATGATGGCTATGCTCTTCGGCATTGGCGGTTTGTTGCCAAATAAAATCAAGGTAAAAAGGTTTCAGCTCGTCCAGATAGGCGCGTCGATTCATTTCAGGAACGGCCAATAAACGCTGGTTAAAGACAAAATCTTTGGAATCAATCGTAATCGGGGCAACTTGATAGTTTTTTTGTTCCAGGTAACAAAGAATCGCTTCTTTTTTTTGACCAGTGCTCATTGCTAAATAAGGATAACGAAAGTATTTAGGTTTGGTCAAAACAGGCTGCAAAATATGATCTGCTCCTCGAATTTGATGGATGTACTCTTCGGTATTCATTTTATTCAGGTTGGCGTGGTTTAACGTGTGATTACCCAAGCCAAAACCGGCATCGCGAAATTTACGTAATATTTGCCAATTGTCTTTGCGCACTTCACTGGCAATAATAAAACCTGTCGCCGGAATCTGCTCTTTAGTCATGGTTTCAATCATCATATTCAAATGAAAATTACGGTACTCACCCACAAAAGGGAGATCATCAATGGTGATGGAAACTGTTTTTTTAGGGGATGCTGGTAATTGTTCTGCTGCTTCTTTTGAGCTACTGGTGTCTTCTTGCGGCGTACCCGTCGAAATCACTGCGGAATTCAGTGCTTTATTCAAAGGGTTAGAATCTTCAGAAAAGCGTTGTTCTAATGAAAAACTGAGGTTGTGAAGCGTAAGCAGAAATATAAGTATGAATGACATTTTTTTTATAATTAGTTTAATTTTCATTAGTACAAGATAAAAATAGATTAGCGAAAAATGACATTGTAACAAAAATTATCATAAATGGCTTATCAGAAGTGATCTTGTTTGTAAAATAAAAAATGAAGTAGCTGCATATGAGAGTCGCCGCTACTTCACTTCGAAGTGTTAAATAGTATGGTATTGATTTAAAGTTAATGGGATGTCATCTTTTGATCGTCTCTATGTTCCAATTCCTCATCTTCCTCATCGTCACTTACAGGGGGATTACTCCATATGCTCAATCTTCCCAATGCGCCCGAAAGTGTAGAGCCTAGCGAATAACCTGAAGAGGCTTTTTCAGGACCTTTGTTTTCCTTTTTAAATTCTTTAACAACATGATCGAATGCTTCAGTTCGGCATGTATGAATCATATCAATGCATAAGTTAAATGTAGCTTTTAAATCAAAATCATGGATCTCTGAAAAAATGTGTTTGCTGCGAATGGCTTTTTTTCCTTCTGTTTTGGGCTCTACAGTTGCAAAACGAATAAATTGAGTGGCAGAGGTAATTAATGCTTCACTGTCTTGCAGACTCACTTCACTCTTGCCAAGACTCTTGTTTAATCCTCTATAAATCACTGAGTCTTCTAACTTGGAAAGATATAACGTAACTACTCACCCCTATACGCCACTGCGTGTCGTACAGTGGTGAACGAACTATATTTAGAAAAAAATTGAAGTGCGTCACGAAAGTGCACGACCGCTAGTAGCTGAAAGTGCTACCGGGAAAGCGCGACCGAGCGCATTTCGTACTTAGCCTTGGGCTGTATGTGGTAACGCGTATGGTTAAGCGTAGGCAAAGGAAGTTGTAAGCCTTAAGCCGCAAGGTTGAAGTGATTGATCTCCGTTAAGTTTAGTATGAGAGGTGGCCCATGGTCTTTTGATACCTGAAGGCAACAGTGAATGAGATAATAAATCGGTTCGAATCATTCGCCGCCTCCGGAGTCTGAGAGCATGGCGTGCAACGAAAGCGA
>JBOFJV010000197.1:0-6089 GCA_051657005.1 Legionella sp.
TCTGAAACAGGGGTACCTCCTTCGGACTGTTTTAAAATCGATAGGATTTGGCTGTCTGTAAATTTTGATCTTTTCATGAAGAATCTCCTTCGTTATAGGTTACGAGAAAATTCTACTTTTGACATCAGTTATTTTGCGGGGGGATTACCGAGCAGCGGCAGTATTTAAAAGTCTACTATGAACGGCTGACTGAGAAATATCTTCAAGAAAAAGTGATTTTTCAAAATCAAGTAACTGCAAGAGGAAATAAGTTGTGGAGTCCTCTTCCTATTCCTTCGTTGGATGAGCAATTAGAAGCTGGACAAATCTTTCCAGACAATCCTGCTTATTATAAAGTGAGTTTTTAATATTACTGCCCGTATTTGGATGTAATTTAAGAGATTACTGCGATACCTACTGACCTGTTCACTGACTGTATTATTTTATTAAAATCAATAAAAAACTATCGTTTTGTTAGGGAGCATTTTGCTCCCTAAAAGAAAATGGAATTTATACGGTTTCTTCTTGTAACTCAGTTGCATCTTCTTTTACTGCAAGTGCTGCTAATAGATCATTCATTAACTCTCTTAATTCCCAGGAGAGCAAGGTTAATGCTGCGTCACGTTGTTGATACTCTTCATCAAGTTGTTTGATGTCATTAAAATCATCAATCAGATAGTCGAGGCTTTTGAGTTTTTTAAAGGTAAAATCATGAGTTAAAGTAAACTGAATTCTTTCTTTCCAAACTAAAGAAATTTCTGCTGTTGCCATACCTTGTGATAGCAGAGTTAAAACTTCCTCAGCAGGAAGCTCATATCCTTTACAGTGAACGCGTTTTTTCTCATTATCCAGAGAGAAAAGTAAACAATCAGAAGCAAGCTGAAAAGAGCTCGGAAGTGCTCCAGGCGACTGAATCCATTCTGCAAATCGTAATGCAAGATTTTCGTTATGGACTAATGGCTCAATGCTGATGCCAGGTACTGATTTGCGCAAAAGTGAAGTAAGCTGAGAGGCTTGATTGTTGCTTGATGCATTGATAATAATGCGCTTACTCATTTGATCAAAAATAGCGAGCATCCTTTTTTGAATACAAAATGATTTCGGCAACAATTCAAACTCAATGTCTTCAGCCATTTGTGCTTTTTCAGCACGTTTGACGTTGCGTCCTTGCTGGGTTTCCAGCATTTGCACTTTTTCTGCAAGCATTTTGTTGATGACACCACGAGGCAATAGACGCTCTTCTTTACCCATACAAATAAGTGAGATGCCTGCCACTTCCTGAACCATTTCATCTCCAAACGCAGGCAACCATCCATAGACAAAACGCGCATGTGGAGAACAAGGTTTTAGACTATTTGCGGCTAATGAAGCGGTTAAATCACTGGTTTCATCCAGCTCATATTGATAGACAAGTGCATTGTTAAACCACATAAGTAACTCCTAAAATTACATAATATAATAAGTGCCAATTGCCATAGTTCTGTTGTAAGGCAATTTATAAAAGTCGATATTCAAATTAGTAGAATAATTACGTATTAAAAACGCAAATAGTTTTTCTTGCCAAAAGAAAGTTAATGATTTCTTCGATTTAGAGGCTGTAATGTTGGGTATTTCGACCATATAAGTAGCTCGCTCAACATTGAGCTTAAAGGGGAAAAGATTCTTATTTGACGCTCGCTCTAACGCTCTAGGAATGGAAATAGTTTCCATAAATCCGTAATGTAACGTTAAATTAAATACCTTTTCATGCAGACAAGTGATTTCATAGCGCTGACTGTAATGAACATAAGGAATGTTATCAACAACATAATTAACAATGAGTACCCGCTCGGGAACAGCCAGACTTAATTTAAGGAAGTGGAGCAGGCTGCCGCCGCTTTTGTCATATGCGTCAGTAATGAAAATAGCTGTTAACTCGGTTAACTGATTTAAACTTTTATATTCCAGTTGTTTAAGAATTTTGGAAATATCATCTTTATTCATGTAATAGTTTTGTTGCAGATAATCCAATCCGAATTTCCAAGTATACATAATCGTTACGATAATCAGGGCAAAAGTAACTGGAACCCATCCGCCTGTTAAGAATTTGTGTAAATTTGAGCCCAAAAATGCAAAGTCAATGGTAAGAAATAAGCCAAATATGAGTGCGACTCTGAGTTTTGACCATCGCCAAATGGATAACGCAGCGTACGCGACCATGACATCGATAAGAAGCATATACGCGTTAACTGCAATCCCGTAAGCGTGTGCGAGATTATCCGATGTTTTAAAGGCGAAGCAAAAAGTTAAAGTCCCTATAAATAAAATGATATTAATCTGCGGCACATAAATTTGCCCTGAATATTCTTTTGATGTTTGTACAATAGGTATTCTAGGACATAAGCTCAGTAAAACTGCTTGTTTGGTCAAAGAGAATGTTGCTGATATAACAGCTTGTGACGCGATGATTGTTGCAAAAGTAGCAAGGATAATTAAAGGGATATAAAACCAATCAGGCGCAATCATGTAAAATGGATTGCCAATGGATTGATGATGCAAAATGAGGTTCGCCCCTTGTCCAAAATAATTTAATACCAAACACGGTAAAATGATTACAAACCAACTGACGCGGATAGGGTTTTTACCAAAATGTCCTATATCGGCATATAACGCCTCGCCTCCAGTAACTACGAGAAAGATTCCTCCTAATAATAAATATCCTTTAAAACTGAGGTGATGTATCAGTGCAAAAGCGTAATACGGATTGATAGCCGTCAGAACGATAGGGGCCTTGGCAATTTGCACTACACCAAGTATTGCAATAGTAAAAAACCAAATAAGAATGAGCGGACCGAATAAATTTCCTATTATTCCTGTACCTTTTGACTGGATCATGAAAAGAAATATAAGGATAACCACGGCAGTAGGGAGAACATAAGGTGTAAACGAGGCGGATAAAGTACTGAGCCCTTCGACAGCACTAATTACTGAGATGGCAGGAGTTAGCATTCCATCACCCAAAAGTAATCCTGCTCCAAAAATGGCAACAATATAAAATAAAGGCACATATTTGGCGCTTTTTAGTTTCATTAACGCCAAAAGAGCGAGAATTCCACCTTCGCCATCATTATCTGCATGAAAAATCATGACTAAATATTTAAAAGAAATAATGATGATTAAGCACCAGAAAATCAGTGATAAAACGCCTAAAATGTTAAATTGGGTGATGGGAATATTATCCAGTGTTAATTTTAAGGCATATAACGGGCTGGTACCTATGTCACCAAATACAACTCCTAACGCACCAAGAGTGAGTCCGTATGAGAATTTATGCGTTTTTTCCATAGTGTTACCAGTATGCGTTAATCGCCATAACATAAGTTAGGAAATGTGATGTATTTTGTCCTGCTACAGGAAACCAGACACCACCAATTACACCAACATTGGATGTAAAGTTGTATTCTATAGCAGGAGCAAGTCCAACTTCATAAAAGTGACCGGAGATATTAAGGTTATGTCCCTTACGTGTTGGCGTAAAGACTCCATCAAATAAAATGGGTGTGCCATCTGAATAGTAGCCTTCCATTACTGCAACCCAGTTTTGTGTTAGTGTATATTCAAAAGCCAGGTCAATATTGTTATCTGTTCCCAGATCAGCAGTTCCGTTGGTGATTTCACTACCGCCAAAACTATCAAATCCCATAACCTGAACAGACGAGTAATAGGTACGTGATAAAATCAAGCGTGTACGGATGTAATGTTGTGCATAAACTTCTGCTAAATATTGAAAGTTTAATGCGAGCAATGTTCGGTAACTGCCTAATCCTGTAGCATCCGTTCCTAAAAGCTCTGGATTGAGATTCTCGTATTTACCTGTAGGAAATGTTTCTTGAACAAAAAAGCGAATGTCAGGGAGATATTGATGTTTTCTTTGCTCAACAAATTGCAGTCCTATTCCTAAAGAGGTATCTGCTATTCTATTGTAGCTCTCTCCTTTGGTTGAATTAAAGACAGAGGGTACGGCAATTTGCACGTCCAGCCAATCCGTAAAGCCATGAGTTAAGAGGGGGAGTAAGCTCACACTTTTAAATAGAGGGGTGGAAACAACATGTCCTGAATTATTGTATTGCCCGTTTACAAAGGTATCGAAACCATACACTTCAAGGTTCGTGTGTCCACGTGGAATCGTATGACCTGCTGCTGCAAGTATAGGACCAGTAAACCATGGATCAGCGCAAGCCATTTGACTGAAAAGAACAATACAAACACTGGTAAGAAGCGTTTTTACTTTTTGTGACATAACTGAGCCCATTTATTTTTTATTTGTTATTTGTGAGCGGGAGCTGCGTTTTTCCAATTTCTGAAATATGATCTATTGGAGGTCTAAAGTTCTTTGTGTAGATTAGCCTATTTTTGTCCTTTGGGAAATAGAAAATGAATGCAAAAATTATTTTGCTTGCAGCGAAACAAAATACAGTACTACGTGGGCATCCGTGGATATTTCCCAAAGCGATAGCTAAAACACATGGAAAATTGATTACTGGTCATTTGGTGGATATTTATAATGCTGACGAACAACGTGTTGGTGTTGGTGTTTATAACGAACATTCGCTATACCGTGTTCGTGTATTAGCACTTGCAACTGAGGCAATTGATGCAAGCCACTTTAAGAGTTTAATTACGCATCGTTTAAAACAGGCAAAAACAGTACGAGAATGTTTAAATTTACCCAATGAATAAACGACAGCATATCGTTTATTTAATAGTGAAGCGGATGGACTTTCTGGTTTAACTATTGACCGATTCAATCAAACATGTGTCATCGCCAGTTCTGCATATTGGGTTGCGATCAATAAGGAGCTAATTATTCATGCATTAAACGATCTGTTCCCCAATGATCAAATGATTTGGATGCCTCAAAGTAAACCTTTGTGGCAGGATGGATGTAAGCAAGATAATGTACACGAAACGCATCATAGTGCACAGGTCCTTGAGGTCGGCGTGCGTTATGAGGTTGAATTTGCACAAGCGCAAAAAACGGGATTGTTCCTTGATCAACGAGAAAATCATCAACGCATCGCACATTTGGCACAAGGGAAGCAGGTCTTGGATTTATATTGCTATACTGGCGGATTTGCATTGCATGCGGCTAAAGCAGGTGCGTTACAAGTAACCGCCGTAGATAGCTCTGCTCAGGCAATAGCACAAGCGAAACGGAATGCCCAACTCAATGGTTTAACTCAAATTGATTTTATTGAGGCAGATGCCCGTGATTATTTAGCTAAAGTAGGGGAGTATGATCTGGTGGTGCTTGATCCACCAAAACTTGTTCCATCACAACAACACATGCAGCGTGCTAAAAATTATTATCGTTTTCTACATCGTGAAGTCTTTAAACACATGAAAGCTGGATCTTTATTAATGACGTGCAACTGTTCTTCAGCGCTTTCATCACAATAGTTTTTCTCCTTAGTGAGTGCTCAAGCAGGAGCTGTAGGCAAACAAGCGCGTATATTAGGCATTTATGGCCCTGCAAGTTGCCATCCCACATTAGCTGCTTTTCCCGAGGGAAATTATTTGACAGCGATTTTGTTAGCAGTTGTGTAAGAGAAGCGCCAACTTAAGCCTCCTAGTAACTACTCACCCCTATACGCCACTGCGTGTCGTACAGGGGTGAACGAACTATATTTAGAAAAAAATTGAAGTGCGCCACGAAAGTGCACGACCGCTAGTATCTGAAAGTGCTACCGGGAAAGCACGACCGAGCGCATTTCGTACTTAGCCTTGGCGGTATGTGGTAACGCGTATGGTTAAGCGTAGGCAAAGGAAGTTGTAAGCCGTAAGCCGCAAGGTTGAAGTGATTGAGCTCCGTTAAGTTTAGTATGAGAGGTGGCCCATGGTTTTTTGATACCTGAAGGCAACAGTGAATGAGATAATCAATCGGTTCTAATCATTCGCCGCCTCCGGAGTCTGAGAGCATGGTGTGCAACGAAAGCGATAGTGTAAACGAGGGAGGCCCTATCCGCTCTCAAAAGGAGGTGAGTATCAACCGACAAGTTTAAAAACGAGGGAGTTGAGATGGCGAAAATTAAAAGATAGGGAGTCAGATGAGGCATAGTACTCTGAGCTTG
>JBOFJV010000198.1:0-5610 GCA_051657005.1 Legionella sp.
TATGATGACTTACCGAGAGCTCTCCAGTGAAATAAAAAGCAATAGAGGTATCTTAGCCTTATTGAGAACTAGGCCTGATAACCTGAGTGAAGAAAAGAAGGCTAAAAGAGACGCATTTTTAACTCAAAATTCGGCTATCTATGCAATCTATCAACTCCAACAACAACTTCATTCTCTTTTAATGAAAAGAGCATTAACACAAAAGGCATGTCGTAAAGTAATACCTACCTTATTAGGCATGCTGACTGAATTAAAGCAAAGTGCTTTTAAGGCTTTAGCTTCATTGGGTAATACCATGGGAGCTTGGAAAGATGAAGTCGCCAGAATGTGGCGGTTTAGTAAATCAAATGGAATCACAGAAGGGTTTCATCGTAAAATGAAACTAATTCAGCGAAGATCTTATGGTTTTAGAAAATTTGAAAATTACAGAGTGCGTGTTAAGGTGCTCTGTGGGTGATTAGAGCTGCCCCATTAAATGGGAAAGAGCCGATTTATCTTCTTTCAGAAAAGTCGCAATAATTCGTGAACATTTCTTGGTATTGTTTTCGTAGTATGCTTCTTCGAGTTTCGCTAATGTGTCGTTAAGATAGGACATAATTCAATTTTAAAAGCGCTGTAAGCGTCACTCGATGGCGTCAACTTATGTTGTACTTGTAGCCTGGGTGCAGCGTAGCGGAACCAGGGGTTATTGATTTGACTCAGCAACCCCTGGTCCCGCTACGCTGCACCCAGGCTACAATACTTCAACATCCAATCTCTTCAGTTGACGCCACTACCTGAACGGGTGCATGATGCTTCATCTTGCGCGTTAAGCAATGTTATAAAAGTGCTTAATTGTATCAAAAATTAAACATAATGCAATTGAATGAAATTTTTCCTTTAGATTTTGTGTGAGAAGGATTTTAAATTATCCTTTAACCGAATTCAGCCAACTCTTCTCTAAGTCGTTTTTCTTCAAACAAATCTTCAATGCGTCGTCTTCGTTCCAATTTGGTTGAAGGATTTGTTTCTACAGTGATGGAAGCATCGCCGAGAAACTCCTCTGCTTCGTTCTCATCTTCATCAAATTCACGAGTATTCATAGCCATCTCCTTAGCCTATAACCCTTTGGGTATCTTATAAAATACCAGAATTTAAGTGCTCAGAATAGTGGTATTTTTTGAGCATCACATCAATGAAACAATTTTATGCGGCTGGGGCTGACTTCGCAATATCATCCAATCTTTTTTCCGCAAGAGATTCTTTCTCCAGCAGTGATTTTTTAGCAAGGGCATCCAGGTGTTTCGTTCTCCCTGATTCAAGATCACCTTTCATTCGCATTTGCGTTTCCGCGCTTGATTTTGTTGGAGATGTGTTTTTAACTAAGTTATCAATTTTTTCCCGAGTCGCTGCAGCATTTTTGTGGCGCGTTGCTAATTCATCTCGTGTAAAGATGTCTCCAGGTTCAATCTTCTTACCATCACCATCGACAAGTGTAATATCTTTTGGATCAAAACCACTTTCAAGACAAGCTTCATACGCTTGTCGGGCTCTTTTCTTTCTTGTTTTTTCATCTGGAAAATCAATGGTCATTTCAATTTGTTTATAGCCTGATTCTTTTATCGCGTGAGCCATTAACAACATATCCACTTTGGGTTTTTCTTTATTGCTTCCATAATAAAAAGGAGAAAGTATCCGATGTGGCATTGATATAGACCAGGTATCACTCTTCTTATCGTGTGTTATTTCTCGACCGGTGATTGACTTAATAAATCCTAAATCCTTAGGGTCAAATGCATGTATCGTTGATTTTTTCTTATTAACATTGACAATGGCTTTGGTATTTTTTGGGGCTAAACTGTCCAATCCTTGCATTTCTCGATATTTTTCTTTTGCATCATTGATTTCCTTCTGCATTTTTACGCGGTCTTTTTCACTGAGTTGGTCCGTCATTTGTTGTAACTGAGCAGAAAAAACGACGCGTTCCATTTCCAGATTAGATGCTTTATCTAGCTTGGTTGCATTTGCTGTTCTATTGTTGTCAAATGTTTTTAACTGAGCAGCATGTTTTGTTTCCAGTTCTTTGGTTAAGCTTGTTTTTACCTCTTTTGCTTTTGCCTCATCAATACCAAAAGTTCCTTTGAATTGTGTCTTAAAATCAGGACCTTCAAGGTAGTCTTTAAGCTTTTTCCTCTCAAGTTCTTGTTGTGCTTTTATTGCAGTTTCTGCATTAGCATTGGCTTTAGCCAAGGCATCCTTAAGATCTTCTATTGAATATTCTGTCGGAACCTTTTTTACCAGGTTATTAAATTCGGCTATAGATGCTTCATATTTCTTTTTCGCGATTTCAAAATCAGGGTCAAGGGCAAATATCTCTTGAAATTTAGCTCTAATCTTTGGTTTATCGCTATCGTCACCTTTAAGTAGTTTTTCAAGAGTATCTTCTTTACTCGCCCCTATTTGTAATGAAAAACCAGTATGATCTTTAACTTTTTTACCAACATAATCTTCAATGGCTTTTGCACCAAAATTGGTTTGTGACGAGAGTCCAATTTGGTCACGATATCGACGAGCTAAATTCTCCTTCTCTGTAATTGAAAGGCGATCTTTGTAGAGGTCAGAATTTAAAAGCTGAAAAAAAGATTTTCTCAATGAAAACGGCATAACCTTCCCCAATAGCATCATTTATACAAAGTATAACACTTTTTCATTAAGTTAGAATTAAAGTGAGAAGGGGCTTATGAATGGGTAATTAGTTGTAGTTTGTTTTGGGGGTTAAACGATTCATTTTGAGGAACCAGGGTTTCGCTGTGCTTCACCAAGGCTTGTACAATGAAGGCGATTACCAGGCAGGGATTGCTGAATCACCAAAGAGCGTTTTTGCTTTTTCTTTTACTTCCTCTGAATTTAATGCCTTAACAAATAACTCCAATTGAGCTTTTTTGGGTGAGCCGTAATGAATTACAACGATATTGGCATAAGGTGAGTTTTTATCTTCAGTCAATAACGCATCGTGTGCGGGATTCAATCCTGCAGGCAGAGCAAAAGTAGTATTAATTACAGCGGCATCCACATCCGGTAACACTCTAGGCAATTGTGCTGCATTCATTTCTTTGAACTGCAGGTGACGTTGATTGCTGGCAATGTCTTTTAAACCGGTGTTTTCTTCTGTGCTTTTTAATGTAATCAGTTGTGCTTTTTCCAAGAGTTGTAATGCGCGCATTTCATTACTTGGATCATTAGGTAATGCAATGACTGCGTTCTCAGGCAATTGCTGTAATGAGGTGTGCTTTTTAGAGTAAATGCCCATCGGATAAACGAAAGTTCTGCCGATAGCTTCTAAGTTATAACCATGCGCTTTGATTGCCGCATTGAGGTAGGGTAAATGTTGGTACACATTGGCATCCAGGCTTCCGTATTCTAATGCCTCATTCGGTAAATTATAGTCATTGAAGGTGACCATTTTGATGTCCAAACCGTATTTATCTTTTGCTACTTCTTGAGCGGTCTTAACCAGCTCTGTTTCCGGTCCTGCAATGGTGCCGATGACCAATGTATTTGATGAGGGTTTGTTGCAAGCAACCAAGCTCAATAATAAAACGCAATAAGCTAAAATCCGCATTTAAAACTCCAATAGTTGATGGGTTGTGGTCAGGGGATGTAACTTCATCCCGATTATGTCTTAGTTATGTAAAAAACGTTTTGCCAAATAATCACCAAGTGTTTGTATCAGCTGAACCATAATAATTAAAATAATCACAGTAGATATCATGATTACCGCATCAAAACGCTGGTAACCGTAGTTAATTGCTAAAGTGCCCAATCCACCTGCGCCGACGGTGCCTGCCATCGCCGAATAATTAACCAAAGTAATTGCGGTGACTGTAATCGCGTGGATTAACGCAGGTTTTGCTTCAGGTAACAAAATGTGTAAAATAATTTGGCTGGTATTGGCGCCCATCGCATAACCTGTTTCGATTAGTCCTGTGGGTAAGCTGCGATAAACATTGTCGACAAGTCGTGCAAAAAAAGGAGTCGCACCTAATGTTAATGGTACTATGGCTGCGTTCATGCCGATTGATGTACCTACAATGAGTCGCGTGAATGGAATAATCGCAACCAATAAAATGATAAAAGGAATCGAGCGTGCCATATTAATCAAAGCAGACAACGTTTTGTTGACTCGCGGCATAGGCTTAATCTGACTTGAAGAATAAATCCAGGTTCCTAAAGGTAAGCCAAGTGCTACAGCAAAAAGAGTACTGATTACTACCATATACAAAGTTTCGCCTGTCGCAATTAATAAATCATATGCCATCGGGTAAGACATAACCTAAAACCTCCACAGTTAATTTGGTTTGCTCACAGCGCTCAATAAATGCTTCAAGTAAAAATTGATGTGCGGTTAATTCAACAACCAATACCCCACATGTAACGGTATCGTAACGATCAATGTTGGCGAGTAAAATGTTAATGTCCAAATTGAGCTCGCGACTGGTTTGACTAATAAAGGGCACAGTGGCTTCTTCACCTTGGAAAAACAAACGCAATAAGGGCTTATCGGTTACGTAGTTAGCAAGTATGTTGGTGAGACACTCCGGTAATTCAGGGCTAAGTTGCGCATAAAGCATACTACGAGCCAGGCTGTCTTTATTATTGAATACATTGGCTAAAGCAGTAGTTTCAGCCAGTTCACCCTCTACGATAACAGCCAATCGGTTACAAATACGTTTGACGACTTCCATTTCATGAGTAATCAAAACAATGGTAATCCCATACAAGGAATTAATTTTTTTCAGTAACGCTAAAATCGAGTGGGTAGTTTCTGGATCTAATGCTGATGTTGCTTCGTCACACAAAAGGATTTTAGGGGAACAACTTAACGCTCTGGCAATTGCCACTCTTTGTTTTTGACCGCCGCTTAGCTGTGCCGGATATGCCATTTTTTTATCTGCTAATTCAACGATAGGGAGTAACTCATCAATTTTTGTACGAATGGTTTCTTCATCGATGCCTTGAATGCGCATAGGCATGGCAATATTGTCGTACACAGTTTTGGAGCTGAGTAAGTTAAATTGTTGGAAAATCATAGCCATTTTGTGGCGTGCTAAAGCTAAGTTTTTTCTTGAAAGGCTGGTTAAGTATTGGCTATCAATTATAACTTCTCCCTGATCAGGCTGCTCTAATAAATTGATGCATCTTAATAAAGTAGATTTTCCAGCACCACTTTTGCCAATGATGCCAAAAATTTCACCTTCTTGAATAAATAAGTTAATGTCACGCAGGACAGGTTTACCAGAAAAGGCTTTAGATAATCCAATTAATTCTATCATTATCGTACCTGAGATTATGTGTGCAGACGGGAGACTGAGAGGAATAGAACACTATCCGCTTTAGCCGTATTTTCAAAAAAGAATTTCTCTTTTGGGCGTCCGCAAGCTGAACTTCAAATCAACGCCAGACTAACATTATACACAGATTGTTTTACTTAACAAAGCATTATCGTAACTACTCACCCCTATACGCCACTGCGTGTCGTACAGGGGTGAACGAACTATATTTAGAAAAAAATCAAAGTGCGCCACGAAAGTGCACGACCGCTAGTATCTGAAAGTGCTACCGGGAAAGCGC
>JBOFJV010000199.1:0-10703 GCA_051657005.1 Legionella sp.
CGACGCAATCCAGTGCCCTTAAAAAAGCGAATCAGTGCATCTGAAGCCCAAAATGACGCTTGATTGCTTCGCCTACGGCTCGCAACGACGGCATAATGCACCTATAATATACTACTAAAAATAAGTGCCGATACCTCCCAACCTACTTTTTATTGCATTTTGTTCTTAACCTGACGGCTATGCGCAGCACCCAGGCTACATGATTCTATCCGATGAGTTTAATTCAACCCAGATCTAATTTTTTTCCACTGATTTAATGGCGAATTATCTGGATTAGCCATGCCATCAACAGGAAGATAAAAGGTTTGTTCTAATAAATATTGCCCACTAAGCGCTGCATGAGACACATGATCTGTGAACACTATCCAAGTACTCTGTGCAGGAAAACCAATTTGTGCCTTTTCAACAGTAGCCTGATACGCATCATCCAGTTTCATCGTGTCATGTAAATGCAGCATGTAGTGATCATAAGGAGAGCGTAATGTTTTCGTCGTTTTAACAAGTTTCAGCATTTTTGCTTTTAACTTGCTGTATGGAGCGATTCCTGGAGCAAAACGACCAAGAACATCAGCAAAAGGCTCTCCCAAATTCCATACTCTCGGCTCATTATGTGGATTCACATTACAAAAAACGCGTAAAATTCTTAAGCCATTGACAGGACTTGCTGAAAAAGAATCGACATGCAATCGAGTATCGTCTTTACGTTTAGACGAAACACGGCCATCAATTTGTGCAGGTCTAAAACTGGTTCTTCCCCATTGTAAATAAGGGACATACGAAGGTAAAACCGTTTCAATTAATTGATGTGCAAATTCAGCATAGCCATGCATCATGTACGTAAGTTTCGTTTCTAAGCCATCAATCTCTTTTTTATAAGCACTTAGTTTTTCATTGCGAATATCATAACTGACATTTTTTCGGCTTCCATCTAAAACATGTTCCGATAATAACTCAGGCGCAACAGAAGAATAGAAATGTTCAGGAAAAAACAAAACCTTTCCCTCTTCCAACAGATGAGTACTTTGCTGCTGGTTTACTTGCTCTATATTTTGCGTCAATAAGTAGGAATTCATGTTTTACCTATAAATAATCGTGTAATTGAGTAAAAATTTAATGCTATATCGAATATAATTCGAAAATCCAATTTTTTATTAGCTCCGGATCATAACATGACACTTTGCCCTTGTGGATCACAAAATACGTACGAACAATGTTGCGGCCTTTATCTGGAGACTCAACAACAACCACAAACTCCTGAGCAACTGATGCGCTCAAGGTATACCGCGTATACCATGGGTAAAATTGATTACATCAAAAACACCATGCGTGGCAAAGCGTTAATTGATTTTAATGAACTCGAAGCATTGCCATGGGCTAAACGGGTCACCTGGATGGGTTTAGAGGTTATTCAAACCCATATGGCTACTCCTGATCAGGGTTTTGTCGAGTTTTCAGCACGCTTTTCAGAACAAAATCAAGTAAAAACGATTCATTAACTCAGTGAGTTTCATAAAGAAACCGATCGCTGGTTTTATGTCAGTGGTGTCCATACACCGGTAAATAAAAGGGTTAAACCTAAAGTCTCTCGGAACGCGCCCTGCCCTTGTGGCAGTGGCAAGAAATTTAAAAATTGTCATGCAAAATAGGTTAAATTATGAACGGTCATTTACTGCGTAATATATTTATCTTTTTAGCTGCTGCCAGCATTATGGTTCCGCTTGCGAGCCGCTTCAAGCTAGGCTCGGTTCTTGGCTACCTTACGGTAGGCATTCTCATTGGACCATTTGGATTAAAACTCATCGCCAATTCAGAACAAACCATGCACTTTGGAGAATTTGGCGTCATCATGATGCTTTTTCTTATTGGATTAGAGCTGGAACCGTCCATGCTATGGAAGCTTCGTAAACTCATTGTCGGTTTAGGTAGTTTACAGGTGACCTTAACCACAAGCGCTTTCACTGCAATTGGATTGGCATTAGGTTATGATTGGCGCGCAACCTTAGCAGTAAGCATGGCTCTATCCCTTTCCTCAACAGCACTTGTTTTACAAATATTACAGGAAAAAAACCTCTTAAAAACAGCTGAAGGTGAAACTTCATTTGCCGTATTACTCTTTCAAGACATTGCGGTAATACCGATATTAATTATTATCCCCTTGCTCGGACAAAATGCGAACATCGCAATCAATTCCCATGAGTTGGAATTTATGATGCAACTTCCGAGATGGTTGCATGCAACTGCAGTTTCTGGAGTCATCGGAGCAGTGATTTTAATTGGCCATTATCTATCAAGACATCTGTTTTTCTTTATTGCCAAAACTAATTTACGTGAAGTATTTACAGCGTTCTCTCTTGCTTTAGTTGTAGGCATTACTTTATTAATGGAATCAATTGGCGTATCTCCTGCTTTGGGTGCATTTATTGCGGGTGTTGTGTTAGCAAACTCCCAATACAAACATGCTGTTGAAGCAGACATCCAGCCATTTAAAGGAATTTTACTGGGTTTATTCTTTATCTCAGTAGGTATGGGAATGAATTTCTCGCTTTTTTCTGAACAAGCTGGATTGATCATCGCCGCCGTGCTTACCTTAATTATGGTCAAAGCACTCATACTTTTGTTCCTTGGAAATACTTTTGATTTGTCCAGATTACAAACCTTGGGATTTGCTTTTGCCCTGGCTCAGGGAAGTGAATTTGCGTTCGTACTGTTTCAATATGCCAGTACGACTAAAGTCATCAATCACCAAATTGCCTCGTTTTTTACTCTTGTTGTTGCTTTATCGATGATTGCCACCCCCTTTTTAATGCTATTTTATCTTCGTTATATTGTACCCAAATTTATGAGTTTCTTACCCGAACGTGAATACGACTCCATCGATGAAAAAAATGGAATTATTCTGGCTGGTTATGGCCGTTTCGGACAAATTATTGGCCGCTGGCTTAATGGAGAAAATATAAAAATTACGGTATTGGAAAAAAATCCAGAGCAAATTGAATTGCTTAGAAAATACGGTTATGTGGGCTATTTTGGAGATGCCAGCCGTTTGGATTTACTAAAAAGTGCCGGAGCAGAACATGCAAAGCTACTTATCGTTACTGTAGGTAATGCCGATGTAAACTTACAAATCGTTGAATTAGCTAAACAACACTTCCCTCATCTGAAAATTTTTGCCAGAGCGCGTAATCGTCGTCACGCGTTTGAATTACATCGAGCTGGTGTTGATTATTTCATTCGAGAATTATTTGACTCATCGTTAACAATGACCAAAGAAATCATGAAGTTTTTAGGATACAAACACGAGGACATCAAAAAAAAAGCCGACGCATTCAAACTGCATGACGAAACCACATTATTTCAATCATTTGACTTTTTTGAAAAAGAAAAGGATTTGATTAATTTTTCGCGTCAAGCAAAGGGAGAATTAGAACGTATTTTACAATCACGTTAAGCGAAGCATGTTGTCTCAACGTAGTTCTGCTGGAGCGATTTATCTGCTTAAATTTTGCATGGATTTCTCAGCGCTTAATGAGAGATGACGTACATGTAACCTGGTTTTTATGCCGGGCATATTAGGAGCATGAATAAGAATGATAAACCTTCAGCACATTTCATTAAAAACTTTTCTTAGTGAATATTGGCAAAAAAAACCACTGGTCATTCGACAGGCATTACCGGATTTTAGTAATCCATTATCTCCTGATGAATTGGCTGGTTTGGCTTTAGAAGAAGACGTTGAAAGTCGTCTTGTCTTGGAAACACCAACAGCCGCTCCCTATTGGCATTTAAAGCGAGGCCCTTTTTTAGAAAGTGAGTTTCAGATATTACCTCAAACTCATTGGACGTTACTGGTACAAGGAGTAGATCGACTCATTCCTGAGGTTTATGCATTACTCAATCATTTTGATTTTATTCCACAATGGCGTATCGACGATGTGATGATCAGCTTTGCAGCACTTAACGGAAGTGTTGGGCCTCATTATGATAATTATGATGTTTTTTTATACCAAGCCAAAGGCAGCCGTGAATGGCTATTGACTACTAAAGGCTGCACTAATGACAATTACATCAACGATCTCGAATTACGCATCATGAGTCAATTTGATGTAGAAGAACGCTTTATTCTTGAAGAAGGAGACATGCTTTATCTTCCTCCACACGTAGGTCATTATGGGATTTCACGTTCTGAAGCATGTATGACCTATTCATTTGGTTATCGCAGCTATCAAGGGCAAGAATTGTTAGATAGTTTGAGCGATTATTTGTCAGAGGAAAATTCATTTAAATCCTTGTATCAAGATCCTGATTGGTCTGATTTACGACACACCTCTGAAATCACGCCACCCGCCTGGCAAAGTGCACAAAAGATGCTGCATCAGTTAATCCAGGATGAACAGCTCATGAAATCGTGGTTTGGAGCCTTTGCAACCCGCCTGGATCAATCAGCAGAAACACAATTACCTCTCCCCTTAGAAGAAAATGAACTGCTTTATTTACCCGATTTCATTAAGGAATTAAACGAAGGTGTAAATCTCATCAGAGACGCCTCGTGTCGCTTTGCTTATCAAAATCCAGAAGAGCATTCACCCTATCAATTTTTTATTAACGGTGGTGAATGGGATATCGAAGGAGTGTCTCATGATTTGCTCAGTGATATTGCCAATCATCGTCACCTATCCCATCATATGCTGAAGCACTATTTAAATACGCCTCAAAATCAATTATTTATTTATAATTTATGGAAATTACAGTGGCTGCAAATTGAAGAAAATGAATTCTAAATTAAACCTCTTGTCTTCCAAGAAGATTTTGTAAGGGTTTATTGGTTAAAATCAAATAACATAGCGTATAGTTAACTTAAAGATTAAAACAAGGATAGGTAATGAAAAAAATAATACTGGCAGTAGTCCTCGTGTGCTCTACAGGTTTTCTGGTCAACTGTTCGAATGGAAGTTCATGCTGCGGAACATGCGCAACTGATTGTGGTGGTTGCGGCGGTTGCAATGGAAGTTGGTATTAAAAGCACCTATAACCTGGGAAAATAAAGAGCGCGAAAAGCTCTCAATAAACGTAGCCTGAGTGCAGCGATGCGGAGCCAGGCTTTATTGGTTTGACTCATCCCCCGGGTTCAGCTTCGCTGCACCCAGGCTACGATTCTACGATTCAGTACCGTTTCCGAAGTGGACGTGATTGCAGAAACAGTCGCTCAAGCTAACTAATCTCCTCGCGGCGCAAGAGCTGAAGACGCCATTGGCTGAGATTGATTTTATGGCTAAATAAAGTAATCAGGGCACCTGCTAACACCAATGCGATACCGATTACATTCCATAGTTGCAACTCTTCATTTAAGAGCAATACCCCAAAAATCACCACAAATACAGGTTCTAAAACGGATAAAATAGATGCTTTTTCAGAGCTGATGTATTTTAAGCTATGCAACAAAAACACAATAGGGATTACAGTTGCAACAACGGAGACTCCCAACAAATGGTACCAAACCATCATGGAGGCTGGTGCGCTAAAGCTGTGATTGAAAAGAGAAACCAATAAACTGGTTACCATACAACCCAAACACACCATCAAAGTCGACATATTTGGAGACAGCTCGTTTCTTTTACTGCCTATAATGTAACACGCATAAAAAAAAGCAGACGCTATGGCCAAAAAGATCCCCCATAAATTAAACGACAGTGCATTTAAGTCGACCATCAATACCATACCGACTAAAATCACCAAGATAGCTAAATAATAAACCTTGGGAATGGACTGCCCGCAAAGGAAATAATTTAAGAGCATAATAAGAACGGGATAGGTAAAAAAGATGACCATTGCCAATCCAGAGCCTATATAGCGAGACGCTAAAAAATACAGTAAAGTGGATATGCCATAAAATAAAACGCCAGTTAAAAAAGCAATGAGCATGTTCTTATACGAGTCTTTAGTATTTTTTAGGCTGGGCAGTGCGATGATTAATATAATCATGCTGGAAATTAAAAAACGCCAAAACAACATGGAACTTGCGGACATGTTGCCGTTGATTGCACTCATACCAAAATACCCAAGAAAACCATAAAGAAATCCTGATAAAATAGCATAGATTGAACCGCGATATTCTTGATTTATCATGTTGATACTGCCTGAAAAATAAGAGATGCGTTGAATTTTTAATCCAACATGGAGTTTTATGATTTGGGATAAAAAATACCCAATATCTCAAAAATAAAAAATAGTGTATCATTTTTTCGTAATCATATCAAATTGAAAACAAAATTTACATACTGTATAATTTGTCAACTTTTTAATTGAGATTTTGCCTATGACCAGTTTTTTGATTTTTATTGCCTGCCTGTTTGTCGCTGTAACTAATGTCTATTCTGAATCGAGTGCATGTACTGAACATCAATGTATTGGTGTAATTGATGCAGGCAGTACCGGTTCAAGGCTGCATATTTTTCGCTATGATCTTGATGAAACCAAAACGCCGACTCATATCAATGAAATTTGGTCCAAAAAAGTGCAACCTGGATTTGCAACGATCGACGCAAATCAAGCGACTGTTGATGCATACTTGACGATTCTTTTTTCTGGAGCACCTGCAGAAAAGATGCCTGTTCATTTTTATGCTACTGCAGGAATGCGCCTTGTTCCCCAAATCAAACAAAAGGTCTATTATCAAGCTGTACAAAACTGGTTTAATCAACAATCCACATGGCAACTTGCTGACGCAAAAACCATTACCGGAAACGATGAGGCCCTGTACGACTGGCTAGCCGTAAACTACCACTTAGGCACACTTAACTCATCGGCTAATGAGCCGGTAGGTGTTATGGATATAGGCGGTGCTTCGGTACAAGTTGTATTTCCTTTACAGAAGGATGGACAATCAAGTAAAGGATCACAAGTTGAATTGGATCTCTACGGTCAGCATATTCGTTTATTTGTGCACAGCTTTCTTGGCTTAGGACAAAACGAAATGACGCATCAATTACTCGACACAACATCTTGTTTTGCAGATGGATACCATCTTCCTGATGGTGATGTTGGTCAAGGTAATGCTATGTCCTGTAAGGAAGAGCTATCGTCTTTAATTAATCAAGTACATAAAGTACAAAGTGAAGTTCAACCCATTCTCTCGGCAAATCATATTGGGACGTGGTACGCAATTGGTGGTCTAGCAAATCTTGCAGAAAGCAAACCTTTTCACTTTCAAAACAATCAATTAACGAATCAGGATTTATTACTGCAAGCCGACAGTTTAGTGTGCCATCAGCAATGGGATGGATTAAGTGCCCAATTTCCTGATAATGAGTATGTAGAAAGCTATTGTCTCTTACCTGCTTTTTATTATGCGTTAATGGTGGATGGCTATGGTCTATCTGCAACCCAAATTGTGAATTACGTCCATTCAGCGCAAAATCTTGATTGGACTATGGGTGTTGTATTGCACCATTAATTGAAACGAGCGACCTCGCCTGTGCTAGGAATTTGAAAATTTCGCGCGTAGGCGAGAAGATATTTGTGCAATGAGGACATTATTTCTTAGCCTGAAGGCTATGTGGTGCTACGCAGCGCAGCATCCAAGTACTCATAATTATGCCAATGAGAAATCCTCGATATTTAACCGCTTTTCGTAGCAATAGAAAGAACATAAGGCCTCTCGAAATTTTTGCGCACGCAAAGGCAATCCCTGCTGACAATACTGCATCACCTGGTTATAAACTGCATGTTTGAATGCATCCGTATCAGCCGTTTCACCATTCAAATTATCAACACTCACACGAAATTTATGCCCGGAAGCCTTGGAAAGTATCCACTCCATTGCTTGTGGTTTTATTTCAACGTGCTGAAATAATGCTTGCTGTTCTGCATTACGACCATCTGGCATATACCAATAACCAAAATCAACCAATTTTCTGCGCTCTTCTCCTGCAATGAGCCAGTGCGAACATTCATGCAATGCACTACTAAAAAAGCCGTGAGCAAAAATCAAAGCGTTATACGGACGAAGTTCATCCGCGGGTAAATAAATAGGTTCACTATCACCTTTTACAAGCTTTGTGTTATATTCCGCGGCAAAACAATGATGAAAAAGCGTTATGAGATCATCGTAATGATGCATAAATATCCTTTGTCTCATTAATTGAAACATGCTGGGTAATTTATACTAATATAACTAGAGAGTCATTCTTTTTAATGTCTCTCTAAAATTGGAGTTTCGACTTAAAAAATGCAAAAAAAAGCGTTGTCGTACCGATTAGGAAGATTGATTAATCATTTTCGCTGGCCACTCATTGGATTTTTGTTGCTTGTTATTATCGCCTGTATTCCTTTCATGCCGCACATTATTACCCCATTCAAAACCACTGGTTTTATTGATGAAAGCTCTGCAAGTGCAAAAACTGAAGTCTATATGGATAAAAAATTAGGGTATGATGATAAAAACAAGTTTCTCATCATGTACCACAGCCATACGCTTTTGGCGACTCATACTGAATTTAAAGATAAAATTAAAAAATCTTTGTCTGATTTAAAAGATTTTCCAATTAAACACGACATTATTTATCCTGATAAAGATCAAATTTCTAAAGACAAACATACTGCTTATGTTGCCGTTGTTTTCAAATCAAATGAACCACTAAGTGATGAGCACTTAGCCCAATTTAAAGAATCAATAAAAAAACCAGCACACATGACAATGCTGCTTGGTGGAGAACCGCTTTTTGTTCAGAACGTAAACAAACAAACGCAGACTGACCTTTATAAGGCAGATTTCATTGCAACGCCAGTAGCGATTATCACCTTGATCCTCGTTTTCGGATCCGTAGTTGCGGCAACCCTTCCCATAATTTTAGGAGGTGGCTGTGCTTTAATTATTTTGACTACTCTTTATTTTTTGGGTCATTACTTTACACTTTCAATATTCACCATCAACATTGCTTTATTGCTTGGTCTATGTCTTTGTCTGGATTATTCATTATTTTTCATCAACCGATTTAGAGATGAATTAAAAAATGGCTTAAACATTCAAGAAGCGATCGCTGTAACTCAAGAAACTGCTGGTAAAGCAATTTGCTTTAGTGGCCTGGCTGTTTTTGTCAGCCTTAGTGCTCTGTTTTTATTTCCGGTCAACATCCTTTTTTCTGTTGCTGTAGGCGGATTAGCAGCTGTATTTTTTGCAGTCTTAACGTCTACTATAATTCTACCAGCCATTCTTGCGGTTCTTAAATCAAAAATTAATTTTTTATCAGTCCATATATTCAGAAATAAAAATCATTCCAGCTGGTGGCGCTGGTTAGCTGAACGTGTTGTAAACCATCCCTATCTTTTTTTCTTTCCCATTCTTATCTTTTTATTGATACTTGGATATCCTGTGTTGCATGCAAAATTTGGCATATCAGATTTCCGCATTTTTCCAGAGAACTCAGAGCACAGAGCCTTTTATGATACTTATGCCAAGAAATTTAATATCAATGAACTCAATCCAATTGTCGTGGTTGTAGAATCATCTTCTTCACCTATTTTGTCTCGTCATAATCTTTCGAAGATATATAATTTCGTTCATAAACTGAAAAAAAACCCCTTGGCCAAAGAAGTGAATGGAATTATCGGTACTGATTCCGACTTAAAAAAAGAACAGTATTACATGCTTTACCATATGGATAAAAAGCAACTCGATAGCCAGGTAAAACAATTATTAGATACCACTACTACCAAACATATGACCACACTGAATGTAGTCAGTGAATACCCTGCCAATTCACCTGAAACCAAAAAACTTATTACTGAATTGCAGCATATGAAAATTGGTTCAGGATTAAAAATACATCTGACTGGAGTTTCCGTAAGTAATATTGATGTATTGCACAGCATTTACAAGATGCTGCCCTACGCCATTTTATGGATTATTGGATTCTCGTATCTCATCCTATTGTTTTTACTGCGCTCACTGTTTTTACCTTTGAAAGCAATTATCATGACTTTATTAAGTCTTTGCGCTGCCTATGGTGCGTTGGTTTTGGTATGTCAAAACGGATATTTGTCTCATTGGCTAAATTTCCAGCCGCAAGAAATGCTGGATATTAGCTTGTTGGTCATTATTTTTTGTGCTTTATTTGGTTTTTCCATGGACTATGAAGTCTTTTTATTATCACGCATTAAAGAAGCGAACCAGCTCACAAAGCACAATAAAAACAGCATTGTTTTCGGTATCGAAAAAAGCAGTAGGATCATTACCAGTGCAGCGCTTATTGTCATTGTGATTAGTGGTTCGTTTTTAGTCGCAGACGTATTGATGGTCAAAGCATTTGGCCTTGGAATTGCTGTAGCTATTTTTGTGGATGCATTTTTAATTCGCAGCTTTTTAGTACCCGCAACCATGACTATATTTAAAGATTGGGTCTGGTATCTGCCTAAATGGCTCGATCGGATCTTGCCTAAAATATGAGGCTATTTCCCATTTAAGGTGGCATCTCTAATCACCCACAGAGCACCTTAACACGCACTCTGTAATTTTCAAATTTTCTAAAACCATAAGCTCTTCGCTGAATTAGTTTCATTTTACGATGAAACCCTTCTGTGATTCCATTTGATTTACTAAACCGCCACATTATGGCGACTTCATCTTTCCAAGCTCCCATGGTCTTACCCAATGAAGCTAAAGCCTTAAAAGCACTTTGCTTTAATTCAGTCAGCATGCCTAAGAAGGT
>JBOFJV010000200.1:0-3806 GCA_051657005.1 Legionella sp.
ACGATGATGTTGTCATAATTACTCTCCTGTGAAACCGTCAAGTCCACAGCTGTATTTTGACATCATCGTCACTAAATCTGAAGGCTAATCCTTGAGAGTCTCACTAGTCAAACTAGTGGTTTACCTGTCTTAAAATTATCAAGACTGTAATTTAATAACTTCATTACTGCGAATGTACCCAACAGCGATAATGGCACAGCGATTCCAGGAATCATCATGGCACGAAAACGGCCAAGGAACAGATAAGTTACAAAAATAACCAGGCACATCGCAATAAGCAAGGTAATTTCCACATCATGTAACGAGGTACGAATCGTAGTCGTTCTATCCATCAAAATACTTAACTTAATATCACTGGGTATTGATGCGTCGAGTTGAGGTAGCATTTTTTTAATGTGCTCTACTGTTTTAATTACATTTGCACCTGGTTCTTTAAATAAAACCAAAAGAACAGCGGGATTTCCATTAGCTAAACCCGCATTATGAACGTCAGCAACTGAAGCAAATAGCTCAGCGACATCTGAAAGTCGTACAGGGCGATTGTTATGATAGCTAATAATTAAAGGCGCATATCCAGAGGCCTTCAGTATTTGATCATTTCCCTTAATGGTTGAAATAAGTTTTCCTTGAATTAATTGTCCTTTTTCCTGATTGATATTTGCTGCATTAATCGAGCTTGCAAGTTGCCCCAATCCAATTACGTATTTGTTTAACGCTGTGGGATTGATTTCAACACGGACCGCAGGCATGGAACTACCACCTACGTTGACTTGCCCTATTCCTTCACTGCGTAAGATTTTTTGTTGCAAAACAGTAGAAGCAACATCATATAATTGTCCTGGAGTTCTTTTATCTGAAGTTAACGCGATAATCATAATCGGTGCATCCGCAGGATTTACCTTGCGATAGGTTGGATTATTGGTCAAATTCGTTGGCAATTGGCTCAACGAAGCATTAATAGCTGCCTGGATGTCTCGTGTAGCACCATCAATATTACGAGACAGATCAAATTGAACAATGATCACTGATTGTCCTAAAGAACTGGTTGAGGTGAGTTGAGTGATACCAGCAATCCGGCCAATCTGACTCTCTAAAGGAGCCGCTACTGAAGTAGCCATCACTTCAGGACTACCGCCTGGTAATTGATCTTGTACAGTGATCGTGGGAAAGTCAATTTGATGTAAAGGAGCCACAGGCAAAAGATTAAATGCAAGAATTCCGGCACAACTTAATCCCAACGCCAGCAGTATTGTTCCTATAGGTTTGTGAATAAATAAGGAGGATAAATTCACCTGTTTACCCCCACTTTATCTGTTTTATCACTGCGATAACCCATGACCTTGCGTGAAATTCGATCAAAAGTCAGATAAATAATTGGTGTTGTGTACAAAGTAACTAACTGACTTACAATAAGACCGCCAATGATTGCAATCCATCAATGGCGACGTAACTCGCCACCAATACCATGACTGAATGCTAAAGGTATGGCACCGAGCATTGACGCCATTGTGGTCATCAAAATCGGTCTAAAACGTAATAAGGCCGCCTCATAAATTGCATCACCAGGTGTTCTTTTATATTCCCGCTCTTGTTCAAGAGCAAAGTCAATCATCATAATCGCATTTTTTAGTACAATACCGATTAATAAACTCAGTGCAATAAACGCAATAATACTGAACTCATTATTCGTGAGATACAAAGCCAACAAAGCGCCCATTGTGGCTGAAGGCAGCGTGGATAAAATAGTTACAGGATGAATGTAACTTTCGTAAAGTACACCTAATATGATGTACACGACAACAACTGCAGCAACAATCAACCAACCCTCATTCGCAAGTGAATTTTGAAAGCTTTTAGCTGCGCCCTGAAAATCGGCAGTAACGCTCAGATGAATATTCAGATCGTGTGTCATTGCGTCAATTTGATTTACTGCGTCTCCTAATTACCCATTTTTAGCAAGGTTAAATGATAGTGTTGCCGACGGAAACTGATCCCGATGCGCAATGACCAATGGCCCTACGGTTTGATTGAGACTGGCAAATGTCTGAAACGGAACTGAACCACTTGAAGTGGTTATCGATGAAGAGATTGAGCCTGAAGTTGTTGAGGTTAACGCATTAACTGTTGGATAATTTATTCCTTGATTGCTTGGTAGCGAATAAGTAGGCTGGCTGTTATAAACTGTAGAATTGATGTAAATATTATCAAAGGCTACAGGTTCTTTTTGTAATGCCGGCAACACCTCCAGGACGACTCGATATTGGTTACGCTGGGTAAACATAATCGATATCTGGCGTTGACCAAATGAATCATAAAGCGTGTCATCAACCATTTGCATGTCAATTCCCAACCGATAAGCCGTATCACGATCGATATACAGGGAGGAAACCAAACCCAGATTTTGCTGATCCGAATTAACGTCTTTTAGCTCCGAGAGCTTTCGCATGCGTTGCATTACGAGTTTTGACCATTTAGTGACTTCATCAGGATCGTGGCCGCTGACACTGTATTGAAATTGGTTACGACTTGTTAAGGTATCAATCGTTAAATCTTGAACCGGCTGCATATACAACTTCGCCCCAACCACTTTATTAATCCTGGATTGCAAGCGACTCATAACCCTATCCACACTGGGTCGTTGATCAAAAGGTTTCAGATTGATAAGAATACGCCCACTATTTAAAGTAATATTCGTCCAATCAATTCCTATGAACGAAGACAAACTCGCCACAGCTGGATCAGAAAGGACTGCTTTAGCCAAGTCCCTCTGACGCTTCATCATTTCCTGAAATGAGACTGAATCAGAAGCCACGGAGATTCCTTGAATCACTCCTGTATCTTGTATAGGGAAAAATCCTTTAGGTATAAGAAACAATAAAATTCCAGTGATAATCACCGTAACAAAGAAAATCACCAAAATAAACGGTTGGTGTGAAAGTACCCAACGTAAAGAACTTTTATATTTTTCAATAAGATTGTTGAGCTGGCGCTCAAGAAATTTTTGAAAATCATTACTCTTACTCTCGCTTTCGGTTTTTAATACGCGCGAACAGAGCATGGGTGTCAATGTTAAAGAAACAAAGGCAGAAATAGTAATGGTTATGGTTAAAGTAAGTGCAAATTCTCGAAATAACCGACCCACTACGTCCCCCATAAACAGTAAAGGAATAAGTACCTCGTTCAGTGATATCGATAAAGAAATAATAGTAAAGCCAATTTGCTCAGCACCTTTATGCGCCGCAGCCACTGGGTTTTCACCCAGCTCAATGTAGCGCATGATGTTTTCAATCATGACAATCGCATCATCAACCACAAAACCCGCTGCAATGGTCAATCCCATCAAAGTGAGGTTATTCAGACTAAATCCCAGTAGATACATTAATCCCAAAGTCCCCACCAATGCTAAAGGAACCGAAATACTGGGAATAATCATTGCTGGTAATTTACGCAAGAAAAGAAAAATCACCATAACCACTAAAGCGACTGACAAAAGCAATTCAAATTGGACATTCGTCACAGATGCTTGAATGCTCACGGTACGATCAGTAAGTACTTGTACCTCCATTCCCGCAGGAATTTCTGATTTCATTTGACTCAATAATTTTAAGACAGGTAAACCACTAGTTTGACTAGTGAGACTCTCAAGGCTTAGCCTTCATATTTAGTAACGATGATGTCAAAATACAACTGTGGACTTGACGGTTTCACAGGAGAGTAATTATGACAACATCATCGTATGAGAGTTTAAGTCACTCGAAATATGACTGTAAATACCATGTAGTGTTTGTACCGAAATATCGTAAAAA
>JBOFJV010000201.1:0-7362 GCA_051657005.1 Legionella sp.
ACTTTTACTATGGAAAATCCAGGTAAATTTAGGATAAGATTGTACTTCGGCACTTTAATCTCCTTTTGTTCGCTAAATCAAGGACTTAGTCTAGACTAATTTGATTAAAGTGCCCCCTTAATTGGTGTAGAGCCGAAAAACGCAATTTTAGCCATTTTTTGTATTGGTATTGTAAACTTTTTGTTTACGATTTTTACTGTATTGTTAATTGATAAGCTGGGAAGACGCTTTCTTTTACTCTGTGTTACTTTTATTGCTGCAGTGAGTCTCTTAGCTGTAGGGTGTTTATTTGTTCATTCGATACCTGGCCAGAAATTTTGGATATTAGGTTTACTTTGCTTTTATGTGATGGGTTATTGTATCAGTGTTTGCTCTTTATTTTGGGTTTTAATTTCTGAAATATATCCTCTACCTGTTCGTGGTATAGCGATGAGCATTGCTACAGTAGTTCAATGTGGTGCTAATTTTGTTGTTTCAATTTCGTTTCTTTCGCTTTCTCACTAAATAGGACAAATGCCGACGTTTACATTTCTTGGTCTTTTTTGTTTTTTTGCTTACCTTTTTGTTTATTATTTTGTACCGGAAACCAAGGGCGTGTCGCTTGAACAAATTGAGGCAAATTTAATGAACGGCAATAAAATTAAAGATATTTGGCAGCCGTTATCTCCTGGTTTACATATTGTCCATCCTGCACAAGTTAGCTATAATGCTATGTTAGATTAAACCATGTGAAGTGAATGGGGTCATTTTCGATGCCAATATATGAATACCAATGTACCAGTTGTCAACATCATTTTGATTTAATGCAAAAAATTAGTGATGAACCTGTAAAACAGTGCCCTGTATGTTATAAGAATACGGTCATTAAACTCATTTCTGCTGCAGGTTTTCAATTAAAGGGAAACGGTTGGTATGCAACTGATTTTAAAAATAAAAATTCTAAACCTCAGGACACTACTCCTAAAAATGAAGATAAGGTAAAAACGGATAAACCCAACGAAAGTCACTCATCAACATCTAAAGATGGTGAAAAATAAACGTTCAAGACTAGCTCATGAACAGGTACGGTGAAAAAAGTGAAGACTAAGTCATTAAGAAGCTACTTGCTTGCTGGATTGGTAGTATGGCTACCCATACTTATCACGATAGCGGTACTGCGTTTTATTATTGATTTACTGGACAATACCTTAGCCTTAATTCCGAAAGCATATCAACCAGAACAATTGATCGGTCATTACATCCCTGGTTTTGGTGTTATCTTGTCGTTGGCTCTATTGTTAATTACCGGAGTGATTGCTACTAACTATCTTGGGCAAAGACTCGTAGGGTTGGGGGAGTCCATCCTTTCTCGGATACCTTTAGTTCGTTCGATTTATAAAACTGTAAAACAAGTAATTAATGCGGTATTGTCTACAAACAGCGAAGCTTTTCGTAAGGTTGTTCTTGTCGAATATCCACGTAAGGGATTGTGGAGTATCGCTTTTCAAACCGGAACACCAAATCCTGAAATTAATAATAAAACGAAAGACGAAATGATTTCTGTTTTTATACCGACTACTCCTAATCCTACCTCAGGTTTTCTTATGATGGTTCCTAAACGGGATGTCATTGAATTGGATATGAGTATTGATGAGGCACTAAAATTTATAATTTCCCTGGGGGTAATGCCGCCTGCAAATGAGGCGTCATTGGTAACATCTAATTTATAAAATAAAAATAGGCGGTTTTTATATGCGTACACACTACTGTTTGAGCGTCTATGAGTCGAGTATTGGAAAAGAGGTGATTGTTTGTGGTTGGGTACATAATCGTCGCGATCACGGTGGAGTAATATTCATTGATATTCGTGACAGTTCAGGGCTACTGCAAGTAGTTTATGAACCTGAAAATAATGCGATCTTTTCAAATGCAGAAAATCTACGTTCAGAGTTTGTCGTGCGGATTACCGGTATTGTGCGTAAACGGCCAGATGGAATGGTCAATGACGCAATGGAAACTGGGAAAGTTGAAGTGTTGGGAACGCAACTGGAAATTCTAAATCAATCGCCAACTCCTCCATTCTTGCCGGATGATTTTAAAATTGTTAACGAAGATCTTCGTTATAAATACCGTTATATTGATTTACGACGTCCAGCGATGAAGCAGAAATTAATCGTGCGGCATAAACTCAATCAATGCATACGTACTTATCTTAACGCGCAAAATTTTCTCGATATTGAAACACCAATGCTAACTAAGGCGACACCTGAAGGAGCACGGGATTATTTAGTGCCTTCTCGTGTTCATCATGGGTCATTTTATGCTTTGCCGCAGTCTCCTCAGCTTTTTAAACAATTACTTATGGTGGCCGGCTTTGATAAGTATTACCAAATTGTTCGCTGTTTTCGTGATGAAGACTTACGTGCGGATAGACAGCCTGAGTTTACTCAGCTTGATATTGAAATGGCCTTTATTGATGAAGAAAATATTTTAAATCTTATTGAAGGCTTATTAAAAACAGTATTTAAGCAAATTCTTAATGTTGATTTACCTGAAAAACTGCATCGAATGTCATACGCCGAGGCGATGCGTCGATTTGGCAGTGATAAACCCGATTTACGTAATCCTTTAGAGCTTATTGATGTAGATGATTTGGTTAAAGAGTGTGATTTTAAAGTATTTTCTGCTGCAGCAAATGACTCTGAGTCACGTGTTATTGCCTTAAAATTAGCAGGGGGCTGTGATCTCAGTAGAAAAGATTTGGACGACTACGGTCGCTTTGTTAGTATTTATGGTGCTAAAGGTCTCGCGTACATTAAAGTCAATAATCTTGAAGAAGGAATTGCTGGATTGCAATCGCCTATTTTAAAGTTCCTTTCTGAAGATGCAGTTCACGCCATGGTTCAACGGGTAGAGGCTAAAACTGGCGATGTCATTTTCTTTGGTGCGGATAAGAATCACATCGTAAACGAATCAATGGGGGCGTTACGAATTAAACTGGGTCATGATAGAAAATTGCTTAAAGACGGTTGGGCATTGCTCTGGATTATTGATTGGCCAATGTTTGAAATGGATCATGAGCGCCATCAATTGAGCCCCATGCACCATCCGTTTACTTCTCCCCAAGATTTATCTCCTGAAAATTTGCGTGCCAATCCGACAAAGACATTGGCTAAAGCCTATGATATAGTAATCAATGGCTATGAAATTGGTGGTGGTTCGATACGTATCCATCAGTCAGATTTACAAAAGGCTGTGTTTGAACTCCTTGGAATTAATGAGCAAGATGCTCAGGAAAAGTTCGGCTTTTTACTGGATGCCTTACAATATGGAGCGCCGCCACATGGTGGAATCGCTCTTGGTATCGATCGTCTAGCCATGTTGCTCACGGATTCAACATCCATTAGAGATGTTATTGCTTTTCCTAAAACTCAAACGGCATCGTGTCTTTTAACAAGTGCACCATCACCTACGGGGAATGCCCAATTAACTGAATTAGGAATACGTCTTGCTCCAACTACACAGACTAAATAACTCGATCCAATGGGGAGATAAGTGGTTTATAAAGCACTTGTGTCCTCTTTATTTATTCAATAAGGGTAAAACATTAATGAAGAAACGTGCTTATTGGCATGTTCTTTTTTTGTTTTTGCTGTCTTTGGGTGCGGCGTCAGCTCCTGAAAAGACACAAGTAACTTTTATTGAATACTTAAATCAAGAAAAAAGCCATTTAACGGCCGCGATACAAGAAGCCAAACAACCCATTGTACTTAAAACAGAGCAAGAATATAAAACGAAAATGAAACAAGTGTCTGCAATACGATCAATGGCACATGTGAAAATCGAAAATTTAAATGGTTTTCTAGATCATCAATATAAAGAACAAAATAATTTAAACCAAAGATTAAAGCTTCTGCAACAATTACCTCTTAATAAAGAAGAAATCAGTATTCCTGAGCGGGTGGCAAAAGTTGAAGATTTATTACGTATCAATAAAGAAACGAGCTTACTTATTACAGAGAATTTGCAGCTTTCAAAAGAATATCAAAGTGCTTTGAACGAGGAAATAAAACATTTAGAGACTTGGCATTCAGAATTTGTACTCGAGCAAAAATTAGTACAAATAAAGTCATTGAAACAAAAGCTCAATCAACAACTGAATGCGCTTTATGAAAATAATATCATCACTAAAGTCGATAGACATTCCAAGATAACTTCATTATCTGCGGCAGATTACGAAGCTCATTCACTGATTAATAATCAAAATATTGCGGCAATTCAAAACCATTTAAATGCTTTAAACATCCAAAGAACAATAGTTAAAGCAGATATCATTTATCTTAAAAATCAAGACACAAAAAATTTGCAGTTGATTACAGATATCTATAAGGATGCATTAGCTCAATATGCAAAAATTGAAAAATCAATCCAGAAAATAGATGGTTTTCTTAATAAAGAAGCGAAATTGGTTGCTACCACAAGTTTAAAAAAAGCAATAAGTAACTTGGAAAGTTCACTGGGACAACAGAGTAAAGAGACTAATGTACAAAAAGAACTATTGATTAAAAATTTAACAGAATATCAGGCGCAACTTAAAAAACAAATGTCTTCACGGCAAACGCTTGCTGACTATAATTTTAACAGTTGGCCGTTTATTCTCAAAAAAATTGCAGCAATTCCGGGGTTGTTTTTTAAATACATTAAAACTTTGATTTTAAAAGTTTATGACAGTTATTTATGGCTAAGTCCTTTATCAATCGCCATTTTATGGAGTGGATTTGCTTTAATTGCACTACTTTCGTTTTTTATAAGTCGCTTTTTAAAAACATTGCAACGAGATAAAGAGCGTTCGCGTCTTACTGGTTATCTTTACGATGGTATTTTGGTTTTACTGCAAAGAAATATACCCTTTCTTTGTCTGGTTACCATGCTTTGGTCTTTGTTATACCTTACCCATATTTCTTTTGCCAATTACCAACTCTTATTTAAACTCATCGCAGTATGGTTTATTTTTAAAATTTTAATCTTGATTGGACGTTTGGTTTTACTTGAAAGAATATCTGATTCATCTGGCAAAGATGTAAAGCTTTACTACCGTTTAAAGTGGTTGTTGCTTTTTGGTGGATGGACTACTGCGTTAATGACGATTGGGCATTTACTGCCTTTATCAGTATTGATTCAAGACATCTTTAACCGATTATTTATGATGTTTCTTTTGTCCGTTTCTTTAGTTGCCTGGAAAAGTAAGGACATGATCCCCTATCTTTTAGGACCTGTATTAAAAAGTCAAAAAAGATATGTGAGGCATGCTATTTCCTTACTCATTACATTGGTTCCGATCACCTTATTTACTACAGCTGGAATTGGATTGTTTGGTTTTATTAATTTGGCGTGGAGCATGAGTTATTATCAGGCATATGCTTTGCTCGTATTGGTGGGCTATATTCTTGCTCGTGGCTTATTATTTGATGCATTAGAGCTTTTTTCAGAATTAATGATTTCATCTTTACGCAATGGATGGTTATGGATAGAGGTTTTTCTTAAACCAGGTGATAAAATACTGCGAATATTACTGCTTTTAGCCAGTGTTCTTGTTTTATTTCAATTATTCGGTTGGCATTCTGATTCATTAGTCATGATCAGTATTGAAAAAATAGCTAAATATACGATTGTCAATATTCCTGGAATTCACATTACAGTAGCAAGCGCCATTGCATTTATTACGTTACTCGCCGTCTTTTTATGGGCGTCTAAATGGACTCGTGAATTTTGTTATCGGTGGCTATTTAAAAATACAAAAGATGCAGGAATACGCAACAGTCTTTCTGTTTTTAGTCAATACTTCGTTGCACTCATAGGTGGTTTTGTTGCTTTGCACGTACTGGGATTCGATTTTAGTGGTATGTCGATGATTATTGGTGGATTAGCAGTGGGTATGGGATTTGGTTTACGCGATTTTGCCAGTAATATTGTTGGCGGCTTGATGTTGCTTATTGAAAGACCAGTAAGAGAAGGTGATTTGGTCACTATAGGAGAGCATGAAGGGCAAGTTGCTCATATTGGTATTCGCTCCATGCGTGTCTCTTCTTGGGATAATATGGAAGTATTGATTCCCAATGCTGAAACATTTAATAAGCCATTTACGAACTGGACGCATCAAGACAGTATTGTCAGGACGGTTATTCCTATAAAGGTCAGTCGCTCTGATGATCCTTTGATGATTCAGCAGCTTATTTTAGATATCTTGGCAACAACGCCAGAGATCGTTGCAGATCCTCCTGTGCAAGTTTTACTTAAGAAAATTGATGAGGCATTAATTGAGTTTGAAATCCGTTATTTTATTAATGTTCAAATTCACACGCGTTTTGAAATACAGTCTAAAGTTCTTTTTGCCATTATGGCTCAATTTAAAGCGGCGAATATAAAACCGCCTATAGAGCCTATTGCTATTGAAATTAAAGAAGGACAAAATGAATTCAATGCTAAAAAACAGCCCACCGAAAAATGAATCGGGGCTCCTTGAGCGCTGCTTGGGAATTATGGGCCTTAGTTTTGCACAATTGAGTTTAAATTTAGGGTTGTTAATTCCTGAAAATCCTAATGAGCGTAAAGGGTGGGTTGGCCAGGCAATTGAACTGGCATTAGGTGCCGATGCACAAAATAAGGCGTCACCTGATTTTGAAGATTTATCCATAGAGCTAAAAACGGTACCGATAAGTCAATCAGGGAAACCAACAGAGTCTACGTTTATTACCTCAATTCCACTACTGACAATTCACCAGCAACAATGGAAATCATCTCAATGTTACGCTAAATTGAAACGAGTGTTATGGGTTCCAATAGAGGGTGATACCAACATCCCTTATCCGCATAGACGAATAGGTCAAGGATTTATTTGGTCACCTGATGCACTTCAGGCGTGTATTTTAGAATCAGATTGGAACTATTTAACATTGCAGATCAGCACTGGATATCTTGAAACACTTGACGCACGAGCAGGTGATTATCTGCAAGTAAGGCCAAAAGCTGCAAATGGAAAATCGCTTTGTTATGGATTTGATTCGAATGGGAATAAAATCAAGACACTACCGAGAGGATTTTATTTAAGAAGCAGCTTTACTGAACAACTTTTGAGGTAGCTCGGGTGCCGAGTAGCGCTGATAAATCCATACAAAATTTAACTGGATAAATGGCTCTACACCAATTAAGGGGGCACTTTAATCAAATTAGTCCTTGATTTAGCGAACAAAAGGAGATTAAAGTGCCGAAGTACAATCTTATCCTAAATTTACCTGGATTTTCCATAGTAAAAGTGAGCGGATATCAACCATTAATATTAGATGTAAGCTATAACCGATTAGCCCGTTGTAGTCATTGTCAAAG
>JBOFJV010000202.1:0-3093 GCA_051657005.1 Legionella sp.
ACCCTGGTTTATGAATTTAGCTCAGAACCACGGGTTTCGCTGCGCTGCACCAAGGCTACGATGACTACGGTTAGGTCTCACTTTCATTTATTGAATTGGCTTCTAAAAGCTCCAACTCGTCCAATTGGATATCCACGGATTCAATTTTTTGAAAACGAGAGGTTATCTTCTTGGCTGAAGTATTTACATCAGTAACGTCCTGGTGCGCCAAATTGATGTGTTTGGAGAGTTTATCCATTCTTTTTTCAAAGCGTTGGAAATCATCTGCCAGCGCATGTAAATGCTTTTGAATGATATGAATTTGTTTGCGGGTAGCGTCATCTTTAAGAACGGCTTTGGCTGTTGTGAGTACGGCCATTAAAGTGCTTGGCGACACAAGCCATACTTTTAATCGTTGCGACATGGAAATCAAGTCAGGATAATTGGCATGAATTTCTGCAAAAATGGATTCCGCAGGAATGAACATCATTGCGCCGTCTGTGGTCTCATTAGGGACGATGTATTTTTCTGCAATATCTTTAATATGCTTTTGAATGTCTTGGCGAAACTGCTGTTGTAACGATTTTTTTTCTAAGGAGCTTGCATCAATACTGATAAGTCGCTGGTATGTTTCCAGTGGAAATTTCGCATCAATCACCACATTGCCAGTCGGATCGGGCAAAAATAAAATGCAGTCGGCGCGTTTTTGATTGCTCAAGGTATATTGCATGGCAAAATGAGTAGGTGGGATCATATTACTGATTAATGTGGAAAGCTGAACTTCACCAAAAGCACCACGTGCTTTTTTATCGACCAGAACATCTTGTAAACTCACTACGTGATTGGATAACTCAGTGATTTTCTTCTGAGCTTCGTCGATAATGGTTAATCGCTTGACCACATCAACGAACGTGGAGGATGTTTTTTCGAAACCTTCGGTTAATTTATGATTCACTTGTTGGGTCAAATTGTGTAAGTGGTTACGAATTTCTTCTGTGAGTAATTGCAAATGGGAAGTCAATGAGCTGGCATGCTGTTTGAAACTGTGGGTCATCTGCTCGCGTACATCAACCATTTGTTTTTGAACTGTGTCGTGGATGAGTTGGTGCATTATCAGTTGACCTTGGGCTGTTTTTTCATTCATATCGAGATGAACTTGATGCAGTTGAGTGGTAAACGCGCTAATGATTTGATCACTGACGTGCTTTGTCATTTTCTTTTGCTGGCTTTGTCGTATTACAAGTCCAATCAACACTAAAAATTGGAGGGCTAACGCATAAGCGATGCCCTCAAGTAAGGTAATCGATGATAAAAATTGCATTCATTAGTCCAACAGTTGACTCAGTTTAATCGGAAGGTCATATTGATAAACGGTTTTTAATTGTCCGTAATCCGTTAAATGCAAATAACCTATAGAAAGATGATCCTCTGCTAAATGCTGCGAATTGTCAAAACTAAATTTAATGGTTTGTTTTCCAGGCTCAAGCCAGCGCGCACTTTTGGCGGTTTCAATCGTAACTTCTTTACCTTTAGTGTTTTTTGCATACAAGACGCTTTGTAAGGCATAGCTACTTGCTGTAGCGACATCGATTGTTGCTTCGAAAGTTAATGGGTTAGAGGTGATCTTTTTAATGCTGATCAAGCTTGCTGATGGAATTGCGTAAGGAAAAGCGGCTCGCCCTGTGCGGTAAGTATGGTTACTTGCATCAAAATTGCCAGTTACCTAGACATCAATGTACCAACCATCTCCATTGGTATTTTCTTCTGAGTGAATGAACGCACTTGCTTTAAATTGGTTCCGCTTTAGCTCTTCGATTTTAAGCGGAATACTTTGATTGTTAGGACAGGTTAATGAGGCATTAATGTCGCTGATGGAATAAATATTCTCATTGTCTTGCAGCGTAATGGTTGCACTAAATTGCTCACCGTATTGATATTGCAACGCAGAAGGCTAAATTTTTAAATAGATTAAAGAATATTTTTCAAATACGTTGATGAGATAAGCATTGGCTTCATTTTGAGGCGTTGCCTTGTTACTTTTAAGGATAAACGGACCTGCGCCTAGCATGGTTTGATGTGGCCAGATGTGTAGCGATTCATTTAATGATTCATCCTGGCTGTACAAAGATGAAGCCTCTTTAAGGTTCATGAATTGGCTGGAAGTGATTTTAAGCTCCAAAGAAGGAATTTTCTGGTTTTGTAAAGGAGTAATGTGGACTACAGCACCCGAGGCATGAAGAGGTAAGATAACGCCTTCATCCAGTTGCTTTTGGGTGACGCGTTGGTTGAAACTGTAGCTTTTCTGGATGTTGCTGCAGTTTGCCATTGGGTTTGTAAGCTTTCATGAGGTAAGGCATCACAAACATCACAATCATACGCTTTGATTGGGTATTGTGGGAGTACATAAGCATTCACCTGCGAAAAAAACAATGTAGCTAATAAAGCAAGAGTTATTCTCATTTTACAGTTCCTTCTGAATTGACCTAGGGTTGTTGATTTGTTCGCTCAATGCTCTAAGGCCGTGATAAGAATTTGTTCTAAACCAAAACATGAGTGACGGCTTTGGTTATGACTCAAGGTCAGACATTCATCCAATTGGTCCTTGTCATAAAACCATACTTTGCCGGCAAGTGTTTGTGAAAAACACGATAAAAAACCATCGGAACATGAATCAAGATACAGCTTCGTGATTTTTAAACCGCTATTGAGCCAATAACCATTACAATAACTTGCCGATGAGAAAGGTGAGGCAATGACATCTGTACCGATTACTGCGTTAAAAGGCTTGGGTAATGAAGGTCTGTTTTTGGTACCCAACAAAAGTTCTTCATTGTAAATCGCCATATCACCTATACGTTGCTGTTTTACCGCGTCGCCAGTATATCCTAATAGCCAGCTGACACTGGATTCGAAAATTCCGGCTCTACACCAATTAAGGGGGCACTTTCATCAAATTAGTCTAGACTAAGTCATTGATTTAGCGAACAACAGGAGATTAAAGTTCCGAAGTACAATCTTATCCTAAATTTACCTGGATTTTCCATAGTAAAAGTGAGCGGATATCAACCATTAATATTAGATGTAAGCTATAACCGATTATCCCGTTGTAGTCAT